>DATNKQ010000593.1:0-4328 GCA_035603315.1 Thermoanaerobaculia bacterium | reverse complement strand
AGGGAGGCAGTGCAGCCGCATCGACCTTGCCGTTGGCGGTCAGGGGGAGCGCTTCGAGGCGGACGATGGCGGCGGGGACCATGTAGGCTGGGAGGCTCGCCCGGAGGTGGTCGGCGAGATCTCGGGGCGTCGGGTCTCCGTCCCACACGGCGTAGGCGACGAGCAGCTTTCCGGATTCAGCGAGCGTCACGAAGGCTTCGCGCACGGCCGGATGGGCGGCGAGGGCCGACTCGATCTCTCCCGGCTCGACGCGGAAGCCGCGGACCTTGAGCTGGCGGTCGCGACGGCCGCGGAACTCCAGGTTGCCGTCGGCCAGGAAGCGGCCGAGGTCACCGGTGCAGAAGAGCCTGGCTCCGGCGACGCCAGAGAAGGGATCGGGCAGGAAGGCTTGGGCCGTGAGGTCGGGACGGCCGAGATATCCGTCAGCTACCCCGTCGCCGCCGATGTGGATCTCGCCGGGAACGCCGATCGGCAGCGGTTCCATGGCGTGGCTGAGGACGTGGATGCGGGTGCCGGCGATGGGCCGGCCGATGGGGAGCGCGCTCGCGCTCTCGGCGACCTCCGGCACCTCATAGACGGACGCGAAGGTGGTGCATTCCGTGGGGCCGTAGAGATGGAGGAGGCGGGCGGGCGGGCCGCTCCGCAGGACCTGGCGGACGGTCGCGGGCTCCGGCGACTCGCCGCCGATGAGGAGGTCGCGGAGGCCGGCGAAGAGGGCGGGGGAGGCGGCGGCAAGCTGGTGGAAGAGGGCGGTGGGGAGGAAGAGGGTGGTGATGCCGCGCTCGCGGAGGGCGGCCGCCAGCGCGGCCGGCGAGAGGAGGGTTTCCTTCTCGATCCCGACGAGCTCGGCGCCGTTCAGGAGGCTGCCCCAGATCTCGAAGAGGGCGGCGTCGAAGACCGGGTTGGCGGCCTGCGCCACGCGGTCGCCGGGGCCGAGGGCGAGGAAGCCGTTGTCGCAGGCCAGCCGGAGGATCGCGCGCTGGGGGATGGGGACGCCCTTGGGGGCGCCGGTCGAGCCGGAGGTGTACAGGATGCAGGCGGCGGGGGCAAGCCCCGCCCCTACATAAAAGAAATCTTCGGCGGCGAGGAGGAGATGGGCGCCTGCCTGCTGCATCAACACCTCTCGCCGCTCCTCGGGATCGGCGGGATCGAGGGGCAGGTAGGTCCCTCCCGCCTTTACGACCCCAAGAATGTTGACGATCGTCCGCCCGCTGCGCTCGGCGAGGATGCCGACCGTGTCTCCCGGCCCGACGCCTGCTTCCCTCAGACGATCCGCGAGCGCCTTCGCGGCGGCGTCGAGCTCCCGGTAGGTGAACCGGCCATCCGGGAACGACAGCGCCGGAGCGTCGGGCGTCGTCTCCACCTGCCGTGCGAAGCGGCTCGCCAGCGATTCCCCTTCCCACGATCTCTCGCCGGTGTCGTTCCACTCCACCAGCAGCTGCTGGCGCTCTTCCGCGGCGAGGAGCGGCAGCTCCCCCAGAGCGAGATCCGGATGATCGGCGGCGCTGCGCAGAACGTTCTTCAGGTGCCCCACCATCCGCGTGACCGTCGTCGCGTCGAAGAGGTCGGTGCTGGCGCTGGTGACCAGGCTGAGGCCTTTCTCCAGCGACTCCCACATCTCCGTCTCCCAGAAGAAGAGGGCGAGATCGAAGGCGGTCGAGCCCCAGTCGACCTCGACGAGGCTGGCCGTCAGGCCCTGCATGGCGAGCGGTGGGATGGGGGCGTTCTGGAGCACCAGCGTGACCTGGAAGAGCGGATGGCGCGAGAGGTCGCGCTCGATCGCCAGCTCGTCCACGAGGCGCTCGAAGGGGAGGTCCTGATGGACGAAGGCGTCGACGGCGACGGCCTTGACGGCGTGCAAGAGATCGCGGAAGGCCAGTCCCGCCCGCGGTCTCACCCGCAGCGCCAGGAGGTTGAGAAAGAAGCCGATCAGCCCCTCGGTCTCCGCCCGGTTGCGGTTGGCGATGGGCGAGCCCAGCACCATGTCCTCCTGGCCGGTATAGCGGTGGAGGAGGGTGGCGAGGGCGGCCAGGAGGACCATGAAGAGGGTCGCCTGCTCGCCCCTCGCGAGGGCTTCCAGGCGGTCGAGGTCGGCCTGCGGGACGACGTGATACTGCATCCGGCCGCGGTAGCCGGCGACGGGCGGGCGCGGCCGGTCGGCGGGGAGGTCGAGGACGGGGAGCGGCGCCGCGAGCTGCCCTTTCCAGTAGCGCAGGAGCCTTTCCAGGACCTCGCCGGTGAGGTGGCCGCGCTGCCAGGCCGCGAAGTCGGCGTACTGGATCGGCAGCTCCCGGAGCGGCGACGTCCGGCCGCCCGCGAAGGCGTCATAGAGCGTTACCACCTCGCGCACGAGGATGCCGCGCGACCAGCGGTCGACGGCGATCTGGTGCATGGTCAGCAAGAGGACGTGATGGTCGGCGGCGAGGCGGAGGAGGAGGACGCGGAGGAGCGGGCCGGCCGCGAGGTCGAAGGGGCGCGCGGCCTCCGCCGCTACCTGCTCATGGAGGAGGCGCTCCCGCCGCGCTTCCTGGAAGGCAGCGAGATCGACGATGGGCAGCGGAACGCTCGGGGGAGGCGAGATCCGCTGCTCCGGCTTGCCCTCCACGCTCGCGAAGAGGGTGCGCAGGGCCTCGTGGCGGGCGGCGATCTCCTCCAGAGTGCGCTTCAGCACGCCCACCTGGAGGCGCCCCTTGAGCCGCACGGCGGTGAGGATGTTGAAGCGCGGGTTGCCCGGCTCGAGCTGCTCGATGAACCAGAGGCGCTGCTGGCCGAAGGAGAGCGGCGCCGGACCGGCGGCTCGGCGGACGATGGCGTCCTCGCGGCCCAGGCGCGCGGCCTTGGTGTCGCGCAGCCGGTCGAGGAGCCGCCGGCGGGCGGTGGGCTCGCCCGTCTCGGCCGTCAAGCGGCGGCGACCGCGCGGGCCGCGGCGTCGCCGTCGCCGAAGCGGTCGAGGAGGGCGTGGATCCAGCGCTCGATGCCGAAGGCGACGCAGCCGGTGAAGGCGGGCTGGCCGTCGGCGGCGCGGATGCGGCAGCGCTCGCCGAAGAAGTTGCGGTGGAAGTTGACGGAGGCGATGGCCACCTCGCCGGCGTAGAGGAACTCCTCCTTCTGCGGGAAGAGCTGCTGCAGGACGGCCCGCCCGCTCTGCGGCTGGTAGAAGGGGTCGGCGCCGACGGCGACGGCGAGCCCGAGCCCCAGCCTTTCGCCGAGCCCCATGACCCAGGCCTTGCCGTCCAGGAGGTGCTTCTGCACTGCCTCGCGGCTGCCGATGCAGACGATCTCCCGCATGGTGAAGCCGTGCAGCCGCCGCAGGTCGTCGTAGCGCTGCTCGTTGCGGAAGCAGGTGGCGACGGTGGTGACGTAGCGGGGCGCATCGAGGTCCGTCCCTTCGAGGTGGAGATAGACGTTGTAGCAGGCGGCCGAGGGGAGGGCGTAGCCGGCGGCGGCAAGCTCGGGAGGAGCGATCTCATGGGTCGGCTCGCGCTCGGCCCGCGCCGCGGCATCGTGCAGGCAGTCGGGGCGGATGGCGGTCGCCAGGAGCGGCAGCTGGGGGAAGTTGCGGAAGTAGTCGAAGCGGTCGAGGTCGGCGACTCGCATCAACGGCGGGAAGAGCATGCGCTCGGCGCCGCGCTCGTCCGCCCAGCCCAGGAAGCGCGCCTCCAGGAGGTCGCGCAGGCGGACGATGGCGGGCCCGAAGGTGGCGAGGCCCTCGCGCGCCGACCAGCCCGCCGCCGCGGCGTCAGCCGCCGCCACGGAGGATGTCCCGCTCGATCCGCCGCAGGGTGCGGAAGGAGTCGACGGTCTCGGCCGTGGTCTCGAGCTCGCGGCCGGTCAGCTCCTCGAGGAAGAAGACGAACTCGAGGAAGGAGAGCGAGTCGATGACCCGGTTCTCGATGAGGTCGAGGTCGCAGTCGAGGCTCGCCAGGTCGGGCTTCCGGCCCAGCAGCCAGCCCCGGACCGACTCGATGGCGGGCGCCGGTTCCGGTGACGCAGAGGGCGTTGCCGAGATCTCGCTCATTGCAGCCGCGGCCTCTCGGCGAGGATGCCCTGGTGGGTGAAGAAGTCGATCGTGCGCCGCATCACCAACTCGTTCTGCTCGGCGCGCCCGGGGTCGGCCAGGAGGCGGGTGCGCGCCTTGTAGGGCTCCGGGACCCCGGCGTCGCCGTAGACCGCCGGGCTGTACAGCGACTGCAGGCTGGCGACCAGGTAACGGCTCAGGTAAAGGTCGATTTCCGCGAGCTTCGCGGCCGGCTGCCGCTCCTTCACGCGCTGGAAGAGCTCCTTGACGATCTCGCGGCCGAAGGCGATGTGCCGCGATTCGTCCTGGT
>DATNKQ010000565.1:0-2056 GCA_035603315.1 Thermoanaerobaculia bacterium | reverse complement strand
GAGCCGCCGCCGGAGGACCTGCCTTCTGCAGCCAGTGCGGCCAGAAGCTCGCCCCGGGCTCGCGCTTCTGCCCCGCCTGCGGCGCCAAGGTCGGCGCCTAGCGGTCGGCGAAGCCGATCCTCTTGCGCGCCCTTTTCGGCTGCGCCATCAGCTGACGGAGGGCGTCGAAGACCCCCTTGAAGCGGTCGTCATAGCGGGCTTCCAGCTCGTCGATCCGGCGGGCGAGGATCTCGTGCGACGAGAGGATCCGCCGCAACCGCACGAAAGCGCGCATGATCTCGACGTTGACCTCGACGGCCCGCCGGCTCTTGAGGACGCTCGACAGCATGGCGACCCCCTGTTCCGTGAAGGCGTAGGGCGGCCGCCGCCGCCCACCCCAGAAACTTGACATCACAATTTGTGATCTCAAGTTCTCCAGCTCCTCTCTCCCCAACTGGAACAGGAAATCCGCCGGGAAGCGGCCGCGGTTGCGCTTGACCGCCTGCACCAACGCGCGGGTCTCGACCTCGTAGAGAGCCGCCAAGTCGGCGTCCAGCATCACCCGCTGGCCCCGCAGCTCGAGGATGGCGCTCTCGATTCTCGCCAGGGCAACCTCCTTCTTCCGCATGGTCCCTCCTCTCCTTTGGGCCCCCTTCGGGAGGCCTCTCGAAGGAGAAGACGGAAAACGCGGAGGAGATCTGCCGGCGGAGCAGGCAACGCGTACAATAGGCCTCCGTTCGGAGGTGGTGATTTGAGCTCGCGGGAGCCCGGGGCCGTCCTCGACGGCAAGTACGAGATCGTAGAGCGGCTGGGCAGCGGTGGGATGGGCGAGGTCCACCTCGTCCGCCACCTCCATCTGCAGGAGCTGCGGGTGGTAAAGATCCTGCGCCAGGACCTGGCCGCCGACCCCTCCGCCCAGGCCCGCTTCCTCCGCGAGGCCCGCCTCGCCACCCAGATCAAGCATCCCAACGTCGCCATCCTCTACGACTTCTCGCGGCTGCCGGACGGCAGCTTCTACATGGTCTGGGAGCACATCGAGGGGGAGGACGTCGGCGACCGCATCCGGCGGGAGGGGCCGTTCGCCGTGCGGCTGGCGATCCAGCTCGGGATCCAGGCCCTGCGCGGCCTGGAGGCGATCCACTCGACGGGGGTGATCCACCGCGACCTCTCCCCCGACAACCTCATGCTCACCGAGGATCGCCGGGGGCAGCACCGCTTGAAGATCATCGACCTCGGCCTGGCCAAGAACCTGGAGCCGGGGACGGGCGCCAATCTGGAGATCACCCAGGTCGGGATGTTCATGGGCAAGCTTCAGTACTGCTCGCCCGAGCAGGCAGGGACGGTCTCCGGCGAGACCCTCGACCGCCGGAGCGACCTCTACTCCTTTGCGCTCGTGCTCTACGAGATGCTCGTGGGCCTGCCGCCGTTCGACTCCGAGAACCAGCACGGCTTCATCTTCAAACGCCTGTCGGAGGACCCCCTGCCCCTGGTCGGGCGCAACCCCAAGGTGCAGATCCCGGCGGAGCTCGACCGCGTCATCCGCCGCGCCCTCGAGCGGGACCGCGAGAAGCGGTTCCCCGACGCCCTGAGCTTCATCGTGGCGCTCGAGAAGGTGGCCAAGGGCCTGGGCGCCGTCGAGACGCAGGAGATCCCGGTGGTGAAGGACGCGCCGGCCGTCGCGGCCCCTGCCGCACCCTCTCCCGTCGATCCGCCGCCGCCCGCCCGCCAGCGCAGCTCGAGCGAGCTCTCGCGGGAGGAGCGGCTGGACCTCCTGGCCCAAATCGACCGCGCGGCCAAGCGCGTGAAAGAGGGCTCGCAGGTGATCCCCAAGGCCGAGCTCGCCCTCGGGGCGGGCCGGCTGGAGGAGACCCGCGAGCTGCTGCGGCAGGTAGAGGCGGCCAATCCCCAGGCGCCGGGCTTGGAGCAGCTCAAGCGGCGGCTTCGGGAGGCCGAGGAGCTGGCCGGCCAGAAGAAGCGCGTGGCCGAGACCGAGCAGGTGCTGGCGGGCTACCTCGAGAAGCGGCAGCTCGGCCTCTCGCGCCTGGCCGTCGAGACTCTTCTCGAGCTGCAGCCGGCG
>DATNKQ010000534.1:0-3799 GCA_035603315.1 Thermoanaerobaculia bacterium | reverse complement strand
CGGCCGCTCGAGCGGGCGCTTCTCGAGCGTGCTGGCGGCGCTCGCCGCGGTGACCGCCGTGGGCGAAGCCGCGGGGCTGGTGGACCTGGGCGATCACCTAGACCCGGCGGCGGCCGCCGCCATGGGGATGGACCTGCAGCGCCTGCTCTGGCTCCGGCCCCGCAACCTGAAGCAGGCCCTGGCGGGCGCCGAGATGCTGATCGGCGGCGGCTTCCCCCTGGTGGTGATCGAGCTCGGCAGCCCGCCGCTTGCCGGCGGGCGCGGCGCCGAAGGAGCCTGGGTGCGCCTGGCCCACGCCGCCCGGGAGCAGGGGACGGCGCTCCTCGTGGGGAGCCCCTACCGGGTGAGCGGCACGGCAGCGGCGGCGGTCCTGCAGGCGGAGAGGACGCGCTTCGCCTGGGAGGGCGGCGGCTCTTCCCCCCGGATCCTCGACGGGCTTTCCGCCCGGCTCGTGGTGGAGAAGCGCCGGGGGGCCCTGCCCGGACAGGCGGAAGCGTTCGCCCTCCACGCCTCCACCCTGCCGCGGCGCCTGGCGCCGGAGCGGCCGGCCGCTCCCCCCCGCCGCCAGGCGCCGATGACTCCAATGGCTCCGATGGCTCCAATCGCGGCATGGGAGCCGCGCCTCGCCGCCGTTGGCTAGCAATGCCCGCGACCTCGGCTCCCCGCATCGCCTGCCTCACCGTCCCCCTTTTCCCCCTGGCTGCCCGGCTGCGCAGCGAGCCCGAGCTGGTGCGGGAGGCGGTGGTGGTGGTGGAAGGCAACGGCAACGCCGCGCGGGTGATGGCCGCCACCCGTCTGGCCCGCGACGCCGGTGTGCGGCCCGGCGCCACCCTCCCCCAGGCGCGCGCGCTCTGCCCCAAGCTGGTGGCGCGCGCCCGCGACGAGGAGTGTGAGCGCGCCGCCGAGGATGCTCTCCTGGAGGCCGCCGAGGCCTTCTCGCCGCGGATCGAGGACTGCGGCGGTGGCGTCGCCTTCCTGGACGTCGACGGGATCGGGCGCCACTTCCCCGGCCCCTCTCCCGAGCTCGACCTCGGCCGGGCCCTCGTCGCCGCGGCCGCGGCGGTGGGCCTGCCGGCGCGGGCGGGGATCGCTTCGAGCAAGCTCGCGGCGCGGATCGCCGCCGGTCTTCCGGAGACGCCGGTGATCGTCCCCGGCGGGGAGGAGGCCGCGTTCCTGGCGCCCCTGCCGCTCGCCCGCCTGGCGCCGGAGGTCGAGATCGCCGCCACCCTGGAGCGCTGGGGCATCCGCTCGATCGGCGACTTCGCGCGGCTGCCCAAGTCGCGGGTGGCGAGCCGCCTGGGGGCGAACGGCCGCGAGCTCCACTCGACCGCGCGGGGGATCGATCCCCACCCCCTGATCGCGCGCGAGCCGCCGCCCAGCTTCGAGGAGGGGATGAACCTCGAATGGCCCCTGGTCTCGCTGGAGCCCTTCCTGTTCGTGGGCAGGTCGGCCCTGGAACGCCTCTGCCAGCGCCTGGGGGCGAGGGGGCTCGCCTGCATCCGCCTGGAGCTCGCGCTGCAGCTCGAGCCCGACGGCCGGGCCGAGCGCGCGATCGACCTGCCGGCGCCCAGCCGCGATCCCCGGACCCTCCTCACCCTGATCCGCCTCGACCTCGAGGCGCGGCCGCCGGGCGCCCCGGTGGCGGGGTTCACCTTCCGCGCCCATCCCGACCGCCCGCGCGAGGCCCAGCTCTCGCTCTACGGGCCGGCGGCCCTCTCCCCCGACAAGCTGGCGACCACCCTGGCGCGTCTCTTCGCCCTGCTGGGACCCGGGCGGGTCGGCTCCCCGCGCCTGGTCGACGGCCACCTTCCCGAGCGTTTCGCCTTGGCCGAGTACGCCCCTCCCCCGCCGCCGCCCGTCCGGCGCGAGCCGCGCACCGGCCGCGGCCTCCTCGCCGTCCGGGTGCTGCGCCCCCCCTTGGGCCTCGAGGTGATCGTCGAAGAGACGGCGGCGGGCCGGGAGGCGGCGCCGATCGAGCTCCGCGCCGCGGTCCATGACGTCAATGGCGAGGAGGCCAAGCGGCCCAAGGTGCAGGGGCGGGTCAAGGTCGCCGCCGGTCCCTGGGGGCTCGAAGAGGAGTGGTGGACCGAGGCCCCCACCGGACGCGACTACTGGGACGTCGAGCTCGCCGCCGGAGGCATCTACCGCATCTTCCGCGACCGCGCCACGGGGGAGTGGTACGCGGACGGGATCTACGACTGAGTATCCGCCGGCCGGGCGGACAAATCGCCCGCTCTCGGGCTACGGCTGGGCGACCACGCCGGTACAGGCGGAGTCGTACTGGATGGCCTCGTAGCCGACGCTGAACTTGCCCGCGGCGTCCATCTCGACCGTCACCCAGGCCTGCGCGCGGGTCGGGTCCTCCGGCGGATTGCTGCCCGCCTGGGCGACCGACGTGCTGAGCCCCAGGATCATCCAGCCGAAGCTGTAGGGGACGGGAAGCTGCGGCCCTCCCACCTTGACCCGCTGGGTGACCGCCGGGAACGGCTTGACGGCGCCCAGGCTCGCCGAGTCTCCGTTCTCGTCGAAGACGAAGATCGCCTCCTGGCCGAGGGGGTACCAGGCCGGCGTCGTGCCGCACTTGAAGGCGTTCTGCTGGACCTTCGAGTCCCGCCAGACGATGAGGTTGGTGCCGCCGCTGAAGGCGCCACCGTTCAAAAAACGGGCGCCGAAGACGGTGTCCAGCGGCTCGCGGTTGTCGATCGCCGTCCAGCTGTCGAACTTGCCGTAGAAGGTGTACTGCCCGGAGACCGAAGTCTCGGCGTTCGAGCCGCTGGCCTCGATGTGGACCAGCGTCTGACCCGAGGCGTAGTTCTGGCTGGGGTTGATGAAGAAGTAGTCCCCCCAGAGGGCGTTCTTGTTGCTGGGGACGCCGGTGCCGCCCGCCGCGAAGTACCCCGGGCTGCCCTGGAACTGCGTGGTGCACGCGTTGACGACGTCGACCGTCACGTAGCCGCGGGCGATGTTATCGCCATGGTCGAGGCCGCTGCAGCCGCCGAGGAAGCTGGAGAATTTGCCGGTCAGGGCGTTGTGCAGGTTGCTCGTCGAGCAGAGACCCGACGGCGGCGGCAGGCCGCCGGCGCAG
Source organism: Thermoanaerobaculia bacterium (assembly GCA_035603315.1). GTDB lineage: Bacteria > Acidobacteriota > Thermoanaerobaculia > Multivoradales > UBA5704 > DATNKQ01. Next base: position 714 of record DATNKQ010000534.1, on the reverse strand, counting down.
GAGACGGAGTGCGGGGAGCCCGGGGGCGGGGCGGTTTGCGGCAGGACGCAGTTGAGGATGTCCCGCATGTTCATCGACTGCACGTCGAAGCCCTTCAGGTAGATGTCGAAGCCGCCGACGGGGACGCCGAGGTCGGTCCAGATCTCGACCTTCGCCAGCTGCTCGTCGGAGAAGGCGTTGTTGACCGACAGGAGGGTGGTGATCCCGCCGGCATTGCCCAAGTCGACCTCGAAGTACGGCAACAGCAGCGTCGCCGCCGGCTTCTGGTCGATGTCGCAGATCACCGCGGCGGCTGGCACGGCGGCCAAGCCGGCAACGGCGAGACAGACGGCAGCTCGATTCATCGCAGGATCCCCCTTCGCATTGTATGGGCGGGAAGCGGCGGGCGTCGTTACGGGCGAGGCAGAAAAGAAAAAGGCCCGGCTTGACAGCCGGGCCCCCCTTACAACAAGCGATCTACGGCTCGCCCCGGGTTACGGGACGAAATGGCTCGCGGCGCAGGCGCTGTCGAGCTTGACGGCGTCGAAGCCGACGCTGTACCGGCCCTCGGCGCTCATCACGATCTCCACCCAAGCCTGGGCCGCCGACGGATCCTCCGGCGGGTTGCTGCCGGCCGCCGCGACGGTCGTGTTCAGGTCCAGGAACAGCCAGCCGAAGTCGAACGGCACGGGGAAGTCCGCGCCGCCGATCTGCGTCGACTGCGTCTCCGCCGGG
>DATNKQ010000533.1:0-18610 GCA_035603315.1 Thermoanaerobaculia bacterium | reverse complement strand
GGCGGCCTGCCGCCGCGGGTGCCGGTGCCGATCGACGTCGAGGACCCCGGCTGGCAGGCCCTCTCAGACCTCGGCGCCCCGGCGCCTGCCGACCCGCGGGTGCGCTGGCTGGTCGACCAGGCGCGGGCGTGGCGGCAGGCGGGCGAGAAGACCCTCGTCTTCGTCGCCCGCCGCCCGGCCCTCGACGGCCTCAAGGCCGCCCTCGAGCTCCAGGCCCTGCAGCGGGTCGGCATCTTCCATGAGGACCTCTCCCCCGAGCGCCGCGACATCGAGGTGGCGCAGTTCCGCCTCGCCGAGGGGCCGGCGATCCTCATCTCGACCGAGGCGGGCGGCGAGGGGCGGAACTTCGAGTTCTGCCGCCGCCTCGTCCTTTTCGACCTGCCCTGGAACCCGGTGGTCGTCGAGCAGCGCATCGGCCGCCTCGACCGCATCGGCCGGACGCGGCCGACGGAGATCGTCTACTTCCGGCCGTCCGCCGGGCTCGGCCGCGCCATCGCCGGCCTCTATGAATCGATCGGCATCTTCAACGAGCCGCTGGGCGGTCTCGAGCGGGAGCTCCGGCACGTGGCGCGCGCCATCGCGCGGGCGGCCGCCGATGCCGGCGAGGGCGAGGTCGATCCGGCGGTTTTCGGTCCAGTGCTGGCGGAGGCCCGCGAGGCGCGGACAAGGGTGCAGGAGGCCGCCTACCACGAGCTCCATCGCGCGCCCTACCGCCCCGAGATGGCCGCCGGCATCCTCGACCGCGTGCCGCCCGACCTCGACCGCCTGACCGCCGACGTTGTGCAGTGGGCCGCCGCCCGCTTCGGCTTCGAGATCGAGCGCCAGAGCGGCCGGGACGCCTGGCAGATCGAGTTCGGGCCCGAGGCCCTGGTCGATCACCTGCCAGGCGTGCCTCCGGGCTCGCGCTACCTGGGCACCTTCGACCGCGAGGAGGCGGTCGAGGACGAGTCCCGCGACTTCTTCGCCAACGGGCACCCGTTGGTCGAAGGCATCCTCGCCGAGCTCGAGGACGGCCCCCGCGGGCGCGTAGCCCTCCTCCAGGTCGCCGGAGACGAGGACGCCTTCGGCCTCCTCGCGATCTACAAGACCGGGCCGCAGTGGCAGGCGGTCGCCGTCGATCGCGAAGGCAATCCCCGCCCCGACCTCGCGGCCGTGCTCACCGTCCCCGGATCAAGCTTCGAACTCGTCGAAGCGAAGAAGTGGACGGCTCAGGCCGGCTGGGCCAAGACGATCCGGAAGATGGCCGAGGCGCTGCCGAAGGGAGACGAGCCGCAGGCGGTGGCGGCGTTCCGGGTGCGGCGGCGAAAGTAGAGGCGGGGCCTCACCGCCACTTGAAGATCCGCAGCGCCACCACGAAGCTCGCCAGGCCCCAGGCCGCCAGGATGGCGAGCTGCGGCGTGACCGCGCCGGGGCCGGCGAGGCCGCGCGCTTCGGTCATCACCCCCCTCAGCGCCTCGTTGAGCGCGGTCAGCGGGAGGGCGCGGATCAGTGGCTGGACCTTGGCGGGGAACCTCTCGGAGGAGAAGAAGACTCCGGAGAGGAGCCACATCGGCATCATCACGAAGTTTGCCAGGCCGCTGGCGCCTTCGATGGTGGTGACGCGCGAGGCAATGAGGAGCCCGATGCCGCAGAAGGCCAGCGCTCCCAGCACGCAGATGGCCAAGAGGAGGAGGATCGAGCCGCGGACGCCGACGCCGAAGACGAGCCAGCCGAAGCCGACGAGGACGGATACCTCGAGGACGAGGAAGAAGAGGCGAGCCAGCATCTGCGACAGCAGGTAGTGCCGCTTCTTCATCGGCGTCGCCACGAGGCGCTTCAGGACCCGCCGGAAGCGCGCCGTGGTGATGGAGAAGGCGAGGCTCCAGATGCCCGTCCCCATGAGGTTCATGCCGAGGAGGCCGGGGATCAAGAAGTCGATATAGCGGGCTCCCTTCTCCGTCACCCGCACCTCGCGGACCGGCACCGCATCGCGCCGGCCGGCGGCGCGCTCGAGGGCGTCTGCCGCCTCCAGCCGGGCGATCCGCGAGTCGGGGCGGGTCTCGTCGAAGTGGAAGACGAGCGGCGGCCCGGGCTCGACCAAGAGCGCGATCTTGCCGGTGCGCAGCGCCTCCCGGCCCTCGTCCGCCGGCAGGCGCCGCGGCTGCAGGTAGGGGGAGCGCGCCAGCGCGGCAAGGGCCGAATCCGCGGCCGCCGCCACGCCAGCGGGAGCTACCACGCCCACCGGGATGCGGTCGGGGGCCTTCTCGCGGAAGGCGAGCCCGAGGGCGATGGCGAGCATCAGCGGGAAGGCGTAGACCCAGAAGACCGCCTCCGGCTCGCGCAGGAACTCCTTGGCCCGGCAAACGGTGAGCTCCTTGAGCGGGTAGAGGCGTCGGCGCGGCGCGCGCGGCGGTGAGACCTCTGGTGTGGAAGCCATGGGGATCAGCCCTCGCGCAGCTCGCGCCCGGTCAGCGAGACGAAGAGGTCCTCCAGGGTGGCGCGGTGGGTCTGCAGGAAGACCAGCCGCGCGCCGCCCTCCTCGACGGCGGTCAAGAGCGCGGGCACGCTCTCCGTGAGAGCGCCCACGGCGAGCGTCCAGTTGGGTCCCCGCCGCCGCGACTCGGTGACGCCGGGGATCCCCGCCAGCACCGTCTCGGCCAGCTCCGGCTCGGAGGCGAACTCGATGACGTTGGCGGCGTGGAGCGAGCTGATCAGCTCGGGCGGCGTGCCGAGGGCGATGACGTGCCCGTGATCGACGATGGCGACGCGGTCGCAGAGGCGCTCGGCCTCGTCCATGTAGTGGGTGGTCAGGAGCACCGTCCCGCCGCGGCGCCGGAAGTCGGTCACCAGCCCCCAGAGCTCCAGCCGGCTCTGCGGATCGAGGCCGGTCGTCGGCTCGTCGAGGAAGAGGATCTCGGGGTCGCCCACCAGGGCGCAGGCGACGGCGAGCCGCTGCTTCTGCCCGCCGGAGAGCTTGCCCACCCGCGAGTCGCGTTTCTCCTCGAGCGACAGCTGGGCGAGCACCTCCTCGGGGTCGCGCCCGCGACGGTAGAAGGAGGCGAAGAGGCGGAGGGTTTCGAAGACGGTCAGCTTCTCGGTGAGCTGGGTCTCCTGGAGCGAGATGCCGAGCCGCTCGCGGAGCGCGTCGCCGCTCGCCGCCCAGGTGGTGCCGAGGATCTCGACCTCCCCGGCGTCCGGCTCGGTCAGCCCCTCGAGGATCTCGATCGTCGTCGTCTTGCCCGCCCCGTTCGGACCCAGAAGTCCGAAGCACTCGCCGCGGCGGACGGCCAGGTCGAGCCCGTCGACCGCCACCACGTCGGCGTAGCGCTTGACCAGCCCGCGGCAGCGAACGGCGGTCTCGGGGGTCGCGGGGACTGTGGTGGTCGGGGCGGTCTGGACTTGAGATTCGGGCATGGAGGGATCCGCGGCGGGATATACTCTATAGGATGATCTTTCACGTCACCCTTGAGCAGGCCGAGGACGGCTGGACGGTCGCCGAGTGCCCGGCCTTGCCGGGTTGCGTCTCCCAAGGTAAAGACGAGAAGGAGGCCCTGGAGAATATCAAGGAGGCGATCACGGCCTGGCTGTGGGCCGAGGATCAGAAGGCCGTCTCCAGCCTCGGAACCGAGGACCACCAGCCGATCGTCGTCGCCGTCTAGCCACGGATGACGTTCTACGACACCATCGTGGTCGGCGGCGGGCCGGCCGGTCTGACGGCGGCGCTCCACCTCGCGTGGCACGAGCGCCGGGTGCTGGTGATCGACCGCGCGACCGGCCCGCTCTTCTACACCCTGGAGAAGCTCTACAACGTGCCGGGGATGCCGGAGGTGCGGGGGATCGACATCCAGAAACGGCTGCGGGAGCAGGCCCAGGGCCTGGGGGCCGAGGTGCAGCACGCGAACATCGTCGCCGCGGAAGGCAAGGAGGGAGACTTCCTCCTCCGCGGCGAGAAGACGGGCCAGGAGTGGCGGGCGCGGACCCTCCTCCTGGCGACCGGCGTGGCCCGCTACCACCCGACCGTCGACGGCGACTTCACCCCCTGCTTCGAATATGCCGGCAAGGGCAACCTCTACTACTGCACCGACTGCGAGGGGCCGCAGCTCGCGGGCAAGGACACCATCGTCATCGGCGCCGGGCCGGCCGAATGGGCGGGGGCGATGGCGCTGGGCTTGAGCCGCTACACCAGCCGCTTGCGGGTCCTGGTGACGACCGACACCCAGCTCTCCGACCGCCACGCGGAGAAGCTGCGCGCGAAGGGGATCGCCGTCCTCCACGGCACGATCAAGAGGCTGATCGGCGAGCGCTACAACCTGACCGGCCTCGAGCTGGCGGACGGCACCGTCCTCACGGCCGAGGCCTTCTTCGTCTCCAGCGAGGCCCGCGGCCGCACCGACCTCGCCCAGCAGCTCGGGGTGACGATGGCCGCCACCGGCTACCACGCCGAGCCGAAATCGCAGAGAGGCGACACCAACGTGCCAGGAGTCTGGATCGCCGGCGATCTCCGGCCCATGACCCAGCAGGTGGCGGTCGCCATGGGCACCGGCAACCTGGCCGCCGTCATGATCGATCAGCACCTGCGGAGGCAGGACGTCAGCGGCTGAAGGTAGAGCTCCCCGAGCAGACGACCTTGCAACCATGCAAATTGCAAGTTAGACTTTCAAAATGCATGGTTATATCTCCCGTGCGATCCAGGCTCAGGTCGAGGCGAGACTGGCGGATTTTCCCGTCGTCGCTGTCCTTGGCCCGCGCCAGAGCGGCAAGACCACTCTGATCCGCGAGACCGTCGGGCGCCGCCCCGGCGTCGTCTATCTCGACCTCGAGCGGCCGGCGGACCTGGGCAAGCTGCGGGACCCCGAGCTCTTCTTCAACCTTCAGCGCTCCCAGGGCACCGCCCGGCTCTTCTGCCTCGACGAGATCCAGCGAGCCCCGGAGATCTTTCCCCTCCTCCGCAGCCTTGTCGACGAGGAGCGCCGCAACGGACAGTTCCTCCTCCTCGGCTCCGCCTCCCGCGACCTCCTCCGCCAGACTTCCGAAAGCCTCGCCGGCCGCGTCGTCTACCTGGAGCTGACGCCCTTCCTGGCCAGCGAGCTACCGGACGACGAGCCCGCGGTGCTCCCACGCCTCTGGTTCCGGGGAGGATTCCCCCGCAGCCTGCTCGCCGCCAGCGACGCGAGCAGCAACGCCTGGCGGGAGAGCTTCGTCCGCACGTTTCTGGAGCGGGACGTGCCCCAGATGGGATTCAACATTCCAGCCACCACGCTGCGTCGGCTGTGGCGCATGTTGGCCCATCTTCACGGGCAGACGCTCAACAGCTCGCAGGTCGGCGCCGCTCTGGGCGTCAGCCATACGACCACCCGCTCCTACCTCGATCTCCTCGCCCAGACGTTCATGGTGCGTCTCCTGGAGTCCTACGCGACTAACACGAAAAAGCGCATCGTCAAATCCCCCAAGGTTTACCTCCGGGATTCGGGAATCCTCCACAGCCTGCTCCAGATTGACGGCCTCGACGACCTGCTCGCGCACCCGGCTTGCGGCGCCTCCTGGGAAGGGTTGGTGATCGAAAACGTTATTGCCACCCTGCCCGGCTGGCAGCCAAGCTTCTATCGCACCGCGGCCGGAGCGGAAATCGATCTCATTCTCGAAAGGGGCGACCGGCGGATAGCCGTCGAGTGCAAAGCCTCGACAGCCCCCGTGGTCTCACGCGGCTTCTGGACCGCGCTCGACGACCTGGGCATCGACGAAGCCTGGATCGTCGCGCCGGTCGATAGTCCCTACCCGCTACGAGCAGGCGTCACGGTGACGCCCCTCAGGGGCCTCCTCGATCGGCTGGCGCTCGGGCCTTGAAGGTACCCTCCTCTCGAAAGTGACCGTCCCTTCCGCCACGGAGACACGAACATGACGTTCACCTTCACCATCACCTACAACGACGCCCTCGTCACCTCCGCCGCCGCGCGCGTCTGGTGGCGGCGCATCGGCATTCGATATTTCGTTATCCTCGCGCTCCTTCTCGCCTGCGAGGTGGCGCTTCTCGTCGGGGGCGATCGCTCCTGGTGGGCCGGCAGCCTCGGCACGCTCTTCGTTCTTGGCCTCGCCTTACCCTTCGCGGGGTTTTTCATTCAACGCCACGACTCGCTGCAGAAGAGCCGGGCGCTCGAGGCTGGACGCGCGGAAATCGTCCTCTCGCCGGCCGGCCTTCGCTTCTCCAGGCGCGGCGAAGCCGTGGAGTTTCCGTGGTCCAAGCTCCGCCACGTGGTGCGCTATCCCGAGTACTGGTTGGTCGGCCCAACGGCCATGCGGCTTTTTATCCTCTCCCTCGATGGCTTCCCTGCCGAGGCCCAGGACTTCATGCTGCAGAGCGTGCGAGAGCACGGCGGGATGATCGCCTGAAGGGAGAGTGCGCGAAGCTCTCCCGTGTCAGTGGGAGGGCTTGACGGCAGCGGGCCACGGATCGACTCGTAAGCCCGTGACGGCGGTGCCTTTGTCCGTGACTTCGCTGCTCAGCGTGAACAGGTACCGCTTCCCGACCCACGACCTCTTCTTGTACCAACCTGGCTCGACGGCCCCGAACAGCAGGGACGGGCTGTGGATCGCGAAGATGACGGTGGACCCGGCCTTGTACGGTCCCGCTCCCACTCTCCACTCTTCGACGCGCACCGGCAGGCGGAAGCGCGGGTCGAACCCAATCGGTACGACTTGAGATCCTTCGTCGAAACCCATGGCGACCTCGAGCACGGTGCCGACGAAGGTGATCCGCCGTACAGTGCCATGCGCGGGCGCCTGGTCAGGCGTCCCTGCCGTCGCTGCGAAAACCGGCGCCAAGGTAGCCAGCGCCAGGGCGCAGCCGAGCGAGAAGCTAGTCGCCGATGATCTCATTCAACCCACCCAGAACCGACTGCAGCTCCTCGGAAACAGACGCAGGAGGATTGCCGCGACGCGCCTCGAAGGTCATCCTCGGGAACGGACGACCGCTTCCGCCGATCAAATCCTACTATGCCGGCTGAAGTCGCGCCCATGGCGGCGGATCTGACCTCGACTCCCGAGAGAACATGGCGATGATGCTCAGAACGGCCCTCCTCCTGTTCTTCCTGGCCCAAGCGCCGGCGTTGGCGCAGCCACCGCCTTTCACGCTGCAGTGGGTGCATGGGCGGTGTGTTGGGTGCCGGCTGGTCTTCCAGCTGGGGCGCCTTCAGGTCCTGAGCGACGCCGAGGCCTGGGCCACGGGAACTCAGGTCGGCATCTCAGGCGGGCACGTCTCTCAGTCCAGTTCTGTTCTCCACACTTCGGACGGCGGGCGCACCTGGAAGCGTCTCAAGGACGTCGAGACCTACGGTGTCGACGTCGAGCCAGCCTTCTGGTTCCTCGACGCGAGACGAGGCTGGGTCGCCTGGCCCACCTCCTGGGACGCGGAGGAGCATCTCGTCCGCACTCTCGACGGAGGGCGCCGGTGGAAGAAGCTCCCGGGCAATCTCGAAGGCTCGTGGGTTCACCTCCGCTTCTTCGACCGGCGGCTCGGCTGCGCGGCTCTGTCGACCGCTCAGGGCGCTCTCTTCGCAACGACCCGAGATGGCGGCGCCACGTGGGTGCTGGAAAGGACGGAGCTTACCTACCCGGACGTCCTCTCGTTCCTGAATCCGACGCTCGGATGGCTGGGCGGCTCGTCCGCGGAGGGCAGCAGGCAGATCCCGCGCCTCCTGCGCACGACCGATGGAGGCCGAACCTGGCGCGGGGCTTCGTTTCCCGACAAGGTTCAGGGCAATCCTCACGATCTGTTCTTCCTCGACGCCTTGCACGGCTGGCTTGTCTTGTGGAACACGGACGACCTTGGCAGCGCTCTGCTCCAGACGGCGGACGGCGGTCGGACGTGGATACGATCGCCGGAGAGCTCTTTCCAGGGTAGAGACAGATATCTCGGCGCCGTGCGATTCGTTTCCGCCCAGGTGGGCTTCGCGCTGATGGAGGAAAAGCGCCGCGACGCTCCAGAGGGCTCGCCAGGGAAGGCCGCGCTGTTTTCGACCCGTGACGGAGGCCAGAGCTGGAAGCGGTTCCCCTTGCCGACCGCCGCGCGTTCCTGTCAGGTCGTTCACGGGGAGGTCTGGTGCAGCTCGGGCATGAGCTTGCTCAAGATCCGGCCGAACCCGTGACTCGCGGATCGGGCTAGAATGCCGCCGGGACGGCGCCATCGCCGTCCGCCTGACAGGGAGGCTCGCAATGCCTGCGCGACCGCTGCGAGTCGTCGTCTTGAAGCCCAGCAAGTACGGCGCCGACGGCCACGTCGAGCGCTTCCGGCGCGGCTTCATGCCCAACAGCACGGTGGTGGCGATGCGGAGCATGACGCCGGCCGAGGTCGGGGGGGCGCCCTGCGAGATCCACGCGATCGACGAGTACGTCCACACCGACCTCGACTACCTCTCCCTGCTCCAGCGGACCCCGGGACGGCGGACGCTCCTCGCGCTCGTCGGCGTGCAGAGCCACCAGTTCCACCGCGCGCTCGACCTCGCGGCCTACGCCCGGCAGCGCGGGGTGGAGGGCTGCGTCATCGGCGGGCCTCATCCCATGACCTGCGACACCACGGCGCACCAGGGCCGGGGGGTGAGCTTCGCGCTCTCCGAGGCGGAGCTCGTCTGGCCGGCGATCCTGCGGGACGGCGGCGAGGGCGAGCTCCAGCCCGTCTACGGCGAGGAGCAGCGCTGGCAGGCGCGGCTCGATCCCCCCGTGCTGCAGCCGCCCGGAAAAAGCGAGCTCCGCCGTTACGCCGTGCCGCTCTTGGGCATCTACCCCGCCCGCGGCTGCCCCTACACCTGCAACTTCTGCTCGGTGATCAAGATCGCCGGGCGGCAAATCCGCAGCCAGCCGCTCGCGACGACGCTCGCCAGCCTGCGCGCGGCGAAGGCGGCCGGGGTCCGCTTCATCCTCTTCACCTCGGACAACTTCAACAAGGTCCCCGAGGTCGAGGAGCTGCTGCAGGCGATGATCGACGAGCGCATCCGGCTCCCCTTCTTCGCCCAGTGCGACGCCCAGGTCTTCAAGCAGGAGGCGCTGGTCGCCCTCATGGCCCGCGCCGGCTGCTTCCAGATGTTCGTCGGCGCCGAGTCGTTCAACCGCGAGGCCCTGCGCGGCGCCAACAAGTTCCACAACCGTCCCGAGCGCTACGCCCAGATCGTCGCCCTCTGCCGCCAGCACGGCATCACCAGCCACTTCTCGAACATCCTCGGCTTCCCGCCGGACACCGAGACCGGCATCCTCGACCACCTGCGCACGCTGCAGTGCCTGCGGCCGGACGTCGCCTCGTTCTACATCCTCACCCCCATCCCGGGGACGGAGCAGTACGAGGACTTCCTGGAGCAGGGGCTCATCACCGAGCGGAATCTCGACCGCTACGACGGCACCTGCGTCACCTGGAAGCACCCGCGGCTCTCGGCCGAGAAGCTCCGCAGCCTCCTCTTCCGCTGCTACCGCGAGTTCAACGCCGCCCCGACGATCGCCGCCAAGCTCTTCCGCCTCGCCCTCGGGCGCTGGGATTTCCGCCTCCCGGGCGCCCTCTTCGCCGCCCTCGGCTACTCCACGCTCTCGCGCCTGGCCGTCCGGCAGGGCCTGCACCCGATGTCGGGAGGCGCCGGCCGCGTCCGGCTCGACGGCGCCGCGGACTACGCGGCCCTGCGGCGGAAGGTCTTCGGGATCGATCTCGCGCCCCTGCCGCACAGCCTGGCCCTCTCGGCGGCAAACCAGGAGATCAACCGGCAGGCGAAGCTGGTGTCGTAAGCGAACCGCGGGCCGGCCGCACTACCCGTTGGAGGCCGGCATCACGCAGAGGCAGGGACAGACCGTCATGGTCCCGTCGACGACGGTCGGTTTACCTCTCGGCGCCGGGTCGTTGCCGCACACCCGCGGGCCGTAGCAGTCCTTGAGATGGTTGCAGAAGGTCTGGCATTCGGCGCGCCCGTGGCCGGTCACCGGGATGGAGACATGGTGGTTGCCGTTGCAGCGCGGCTCCTTCGCCGGCGACGACGGGGACGCCGGCCCGGGCGTTCCCGTGCAGCCGGCGACGAAGAGGCAGGTGGCGCACAGCAACATGGCAAGGACGCGAAAATAGACGAGGCTCGGCTTCATGGCTTTCCTCCTCCCGAGGAGAGCGGACAGGTTGCAGATCCAATCCTTCGAGGTGTGCTCAAGGTATAGCAGCTGAGGATCATGGTCAATCGTCTATCCGCCGCCTGACGTGCGGATGCCTTGACAGTCTTGGTATCGTCCGTTACCATAGACTCTCTAGGTAACCAACCATGACCATCGAAACGAAAGACCGGCTGCACGGCACCCTCGACGCGCTGATCCTGAAGACGCTGAGCTGGGGACCCCGGCACGGCTACGCTGTCGCGCGTTGGCTGGAGGAGACGACGGGGGAGTCGATCCAGGTCGAGGAGGGGTCGCTCTACCCCGCCCTCTACCGCATGGAGCGCAAGGGGTGGATCGAGGCCGAGTGGGGGACCTCGGAGCTCGGGCGGCGGGCCAAGCTCTACCGGCTCACCGCCGGCGGCAGGAAGCAGCTGAAGGCGGAGACTGCCGAGTGGAGCGAGTTCGCGCGCGCGGTGTCGGCCGTCCTCCTCGCCGCGCGGTAGGGCGGGACGACGATGCCGACGCTCCGCCGCCTGGGCCGCCAGCTCTCCTCCGTCCTCTGGGGGACGAGCGTCGAGGAGGAGGTCGCGGACGAGCTCGACTTCCACCTCGAGATGCGGACGCGCGAGCTGATCGAGCGCGGGATGGAGCCGGCTGCGGCGCGCGCCGCAGCCCTCGCGCGCTTCGGCGACATCGGCGCCGTGGGCGCCGCCTGCCGGGCCATCGGCCGACAGAGGGAGCGTGATATGCGCAGAACGGAATACTGGAGCGAGCTGCTGCAGGACTCACGCTTCGCCCTCCGCCAGCTCCGGCTGTCGCCGGGGTTCGCCGCTGTCGCCGTCCTCACCCTGGCCCTCGGCGTCGGCGCCACGACTGCCATCTTCAGCGCCGTCGAGGCGGTGGTGCTGCGGCCCTTCGCCTTCGCCAACCCGGAGCGCCTCACCCTGGTGATGGAGCACTGGCCGGCCATGGACATGGACGGCAACGTCTCGGTGGGGAACTTCGCCGACTGGCGCCGCCGCTCACGGAGCTTCGAGCAGCTGGCGGCGATCAACTTCCGCAGCTTCAACCTGCTCCAAGGCGAGTCGCCGGAGCGGGTGCTTGGCGGCGAGGTGACCTGGAACTTCTTCCCCGCCTTGAACGTGCGCCCCCTCGCCGGCCGCGTCTTCACGCCCGACGAGGACCAGCCGGGCCACGCCCAGGTGGTGGTGCTCGGATACTCGCTCTGGCGCCGCAGCTTCGCCGCCGACCGCCGCGCCGTCGGCCGCACCGTCCGCCTCAACAGCCGCCCTTACACCATCGTCGGCGTCATGCCGGCCGACTTCGATCCCACGGCCTCGGCCGAGCAGCTGTGGGTGCCGGCCGCGTTCTCCCCCGAGCGGCTGGCGATGCACGACGAGCACTTCCTGAACGTCATCGGCCTGCTCCGGAAGGGGGTGACGGCGCGCCAGGCGCAGCAGGAGATGGACGCCATCGCCCGCCGCATGTCGGAGGAGTACCCGGCGACCAACAAGGCGACCGGCGTCCGCATCCGATCGCTGCCGGACTTCATCCTCGGCCCCTACCGCGCCCGCCTCTTCGTCCTCCTGGGCGCCGTGCTCTGCGTCCTCCTCATCGCCTGCGGCAACGTCGCCAACCTGCTGCTGGCGCGCGGCGCCGCGCGCGCCAAGGAGGTGGCCGTGCGGAGCGCCATCGGCGCCGGCCGCGGGCGCCTCACCCGCCAGCTCCTGACCGAGAGCCTGGTGCTCTCGCTCCTCGCCACCGTCGCCGGCCTGCTCTTCGCCTGGCAGGGCATTCACCTCCTCGTCGGCCTGGCGCCGGCCGACATCCCGCGGCTCGCCGAGACGCGGGTGGACGGCGTCGTGCTCGCCTTCGCGCTCGCCGTCGCCGTCCTCTCCAGCCTGCTCTTCGGCGCCCTGCCCGCCGTCCGCGGCTCGCGCGCCGACCTGAACGCCGCGCTCAAGGAGGGCGGCCGCACGGCGACCGCCGGCACGCGCGACTCGCTGCGCGGCGGGCTCATCGCCGCCGAGGTGGGGATTGCGCTCGTCCTCCTGATCGGTGCCGGTCTGCTCATCCAGAGCGCCGTCCACCTGAGCCGCGTGGACCCCGGCTTCGACCTCCACGGGGTGCTGACGGCGCGGGTGGCGCTGCCGCCGGCGGACGCCGAGCGCACGGCCGTGGAGACCGAGCAGACGTTCGAGCGCATCGTCGCGGCGCTCGCCGCCCGCCCGGGGGTCCGCCAGGCGGCGGCGACCTCGCAGGCGCCGATGGGACCGGGCGGGACCTCGAACGGCCTGCTCCCCGAGGGCAGGAGCCCGGACCCCACGAACCTCGTCCAGTCGCAGCTCCGGATGGTCACGCCGGGCTACTTCGCGACCCTGCGCATCCCCCTCCTCCGCGGACGCCTCCTGACCGCCGCGGACGTCGCCGGGCAGCCGCGCGTGATGGTGGTCAGCGCGGCGCTCGCCAAGGCGGCCTGGCCGCACGAGGACGCCGTCGGCAAGCGGGTCGGCTGCTGCGAGGGGAGCCCCGCCGACCCGCGCTTCAAGACCGTCGTCGGCGTCGTCGGCGACGTGCGCTCCGGCGGTCCGGCGCAGGAGGTGACGCCCGAGTTCTACCTGCCGATCGCCCAGGTCCCGGCGGTGGCGTGGGGCTGGTCGCAGCGGACGATGACGGTCGTCGTCCGCGGGGCCGCTGGCGACGCGGCGGCCCTGGCGCCCGTCATCCGCGCGGTCGTCCGGGAGATCGACCCAACGGTGCCGGTCTACAGCCTGGCGACGATGGAGCAGCAGCTCGGCAAAAGCCTCGCCGAAGACCGCTTCCACATGCTGCTGCTGGCGGTGCTGGGGGTCGTCGGGCTGCTGCTCGCGGCGGCGGGGATCTACAGCGTCATCGCCTACTTCGCCAGCCTGCGGAGCCACGAGATCGGCGTCCGCATGGCGCTCGGGGCGACGGCGGCGGACATCCTCGGGCTGATGGCCTGGCAGGGGCTGCGGCCGGTGCTGGCCGGCACCGCCCTCGGGAGCGTGGCAGCCTGGTGGGCGGCGCGGCTCCTCGCCGGCGCGCTCCACGGCGTCCGCCCCACCGACCCCGCGACCTTCGCCGTCACCGCCGGCCTCCTCGTCGCCGTCGGGCTCGCCGCGAGCTGGATCCCGGCCCGCCGGGCGGCGGCCGGCGATCCCTCGCGCGTGCTGCACGGCTGAGCGCCGGACGGGCGATCCGGATCCATTGGCCCGAGACTTGCACTTTGCGGAGGCTCTGAAGACGTCATCCGGACGTCCTGTCACTTTCCATGGAGACAAGAGCGATGCGGAAACACCTACTCCTCAGCCTCACCCTGATCCTGGTCCTCGCGGCCGCCACCTCGGCGCTGGCGAAGGACTCCGGAGCGAAGTACAAGCGGATGCACGGCGACATCGAGTCGGTCGACGCCACCGCCCAGACCTTCACCGTCAAGCACGACAAAGAGTCCTCGACCTTCAAGACCGACAGCTCGACCAAGTTCCTCTCCCTCGGCAAGACCATCACCCTCGCGGACCTGAAGGTCGGCGACGACGTGCGGGTCTCCTTCACCGAGAACGGCAGCGACAAGACCGCTGCCCGCGTCGACGTGAAGCCCGAGCACGAGCACCATCCGAAGCCCTGATGCGCGGAGGAGCGCGGCGGTAAGAGGCCACATCTCCGGCCCGCGAAGCCGCGCTCCTCGCTCTCCCCGCACGGGGGGCTGAAGGTATACTCGCCCCCGTGCTCCCTTCTCCCGCGCGCGCCCTCGCAAGCCTCTGTCTCGGGCTGCTTCTCGGATGGGCGCCCTCTCTGAGCTCGGCGAGCGCTTCGGCTCCTCCGGAGCCGCCCGCCGCGCCCGCATCCTCCGAGCCCGGGCCCGTCCGCGAGGCCGACGAGTACACCCGCTACGAGCTCCTCGACCCTGCCTCGGCGAAGTTCCACATCCTCTTCGAGGTGACGGCCATCACCCCCGGCACGACTTCGTACTTCAACCCCATCCGCAAGGGGAGCGCGGCGAGCGGCGAGGCGGTCACCGACCGCGGCACCGGGAAGCGCCTGTCCTTCGAGGTCGTGACCGGCGAAGAGGCGCGGAAGAGCGGCCTCCCCGAGGCCGACGCGGCGACCAGCTACATCCGCATCCACCTGCCGCACCCGGTGCCGGCGGAGGGCGGGGTGCGGCTGCTGATCGAGAAGACCTACGAGGACGCCAAGAGCTACTTCCGGAAGGGCGCCAACCGCATCGTCTTCTCCCGCCCGCTCGGCATCCGCCGCAACGCGGTAGTCCTCCCCGCCGGCTACGAGCTGGTCGCCTGCAACTACCCGTCCCAGGTGCGGAGCGAGGCGGACGGCCGCATCGCCGTCAGCTTCATGCACCCCGGCCCGGAGGCGGTGCCGCTGACGATCGAGGCGCGGAGGCTGCGATGAGCGCCGCGCCGCTCCTGCTCGTCTTCGCCGCCGCGCTCGCAGCGACGCCCCTGGCTCCGATCGCTCCGATCGCGCCGACTGCTCCGATTGCGCCGGTCGCACCCGCTGCCGATCCCGAGCGCCTCTCCGAGCGCGCCCATCAGGATCGCGAGATCGTCTATTTCCTGCGCCCGCCCGAGACCCACGCCTTCGATCTCTACCACGACTACACGGAGTCGCGTCCCGGGGTCGCCCGCTACCTGAACGTGGTGCGCAAGGGGAGCGCCGCCTCGGCGCCCTCGGCCCGCCTCCTCGACACCGGCGAGGTGCTCAAGGTGGAGGTCCTGAAGGGCGAGGCGGTGCTGAAGTCCGCCACGCCCGGCGAGGACACCGAGGGGATGGAGGCCGAGTCCGAGGTAGTGGTGGCCCACTTCCCCGCCGTCGCGCCGGGAACCTCGGCCCGCCTGCGCATCGCCGAGACCTACACCGACCCCAAGAGCTACCGGCTGGAGGGCGACGAGCTGGTCTTCGACCGCACCTTCGGCCGGCCGCGCAACGCCGTCGTCCTTCCCGCCGGCTGGTACCTGACGGCGAGCGCCATCCCCGCTGTCGTCTCCGAGACGGCCGACGGCCGCATCCGCCTCGACTTCCTGAACCCCCGCCCCGACGAAATCGCCGTCTTCATCAAGGCCCGGCGCCGGCCCGCCGGCCGCTAGCCGCCGCCCGGAGGAGTCGAGAGCGTGGCATCGATTCCCGGGGCGGACGGCGGCAAGCCCACGTCGCCGGCCCCGCGGCGCGCCGTGCCGCCGGCCGACGACCCGCTGCGCCGCCACCGCGAGGGGAGCGCCGATCGCGTTCTGCATGCAACCCCTGAGGACGTCGAGGCGGGACCCGGCATGCTGGCCGCCGGCGCCGGCGAGGAGAGCACCGTCAAGCGGACGGCGCGCCGGCGGCTGGCGGCCCTCCGCCGGGCACGCGGCTTGCCGGAAGCGCCCGCCGCGCCTGCTCTGCTCGGCGCGCCCGCCCTGCTCGCCGACCCCAGCAGCGGCGCCTGGGTGCCACTGGGGCCGATCGCCATCCCCAACGGGCAGACCCACTCCGCGGCGCGCCGGCTGGTCACCGGCCGCGTCACCGCCATCGTCGTCGATCCCACCGCCCCCCGGACGATCTACATCGGCACCGCCCTCGGGGGCGTCTGGAAGACGACCGACGGCGGCAGGAGCTGGGACCCGACGTCGGATCACGAGGTCTCGCTGGCGATCGGCGCCCTGGTCCTCGATCCCGCCGATCCGCGGGTGCTCTACGCCGGTACCGGCGAGGGCAACTTCTCGGGCGACGCCTATTACGGCAACGGCGTCCTGCGGACGGCCGACGGCGGCGGGACCTGGACGAGCTTCGCGGCCGACATGTTCCTGGGAAACCGCTTCAGCCGCCTGGCCATCTCGCCAGGAAGTCCCGAGCGGCTCTTCGCCGCCACCGGCAACGGTCTCTACCGCAGCATCGACTCCGGGACGACTTGGGACCTGCTCGCCGGCGGTCTGCCCGGCGGTCCGGCAGCCACCGACGTGGTCGTCCATCTGGCCCGGCCGGCCACCGCCTACGCCGCCTTCTACGGCGAGGGGATCTACAAGACGGCCCGCTCGGCCGACGCCAGCCCGGCCTGGACTCGCCTCCAGACCGGCCTCCCTTCGGCGGGCTTCTCGCGCATCGCCCTGGGCCTCGCCCCCTCGACTCCCGGCACCCTCTACGCGCTCTTCGCCGCCGACGACTTCCCCGCCTTCACCATCGACGGCTTCTACCGCTCGACGGACGGCGGCGCCCACTGGACCGCCATCCCGCTCCCTGGCGGCAACCTCGGCGGCCAGGGCTTCTACAACCTCAACGTGGCCGTCGACCCGACGACGCCGGACGTCGTCTACCTGAGCGCCATCAGCCTGTGGAAGGCGACCCGCGACGCCGCGAGCGACCAGTGGACGATCGTCGAGATCGGCCTCGAGCTCCACACCGACCACCACGCCCTGGCCTTCGACCCCGGCGATCCCCGCACCCTCTACGCCGGCAGCGACGGCGGCCTCTACCGCTCGAGCGACGGCGGGGCGACCTGGACGGATGCCATCAACCGCGGCTTCTGCATCACCCAGCTCGAGTTCCTCGACCAGCATCCGCTCTCGGACGCCGTGGTCTTCGCCGGCACCCAGGACAACGGCACCGAGCAGTACCGCAACCATCCGGTCTTCTACCACGCCGACGACGGCGACGGCGGCCACTGCGTCGTCGACCGCGGGGAGCCGCGAAACGTCCTCAGCACCTACTTCGCGCCCAGCCCCAAGCGCTCGACGGCGGGCGGCCGTCTCGGCAGCTGGCTCGACGTCAGCGCCGGCATCGCGGGGACCGGCCTCTTCTATCCGCCGCTGACGGCCGACGCCACCAACCCCCAGAACGTCGCTATCGGCACCGATCAGATCAACCTCGACGCCGCGCAGGGGACCGGGGGCTGGCCGACCAAGGTCGCCCTGCCGGGGATCGCCGGCAGCGTCTCGGCCCTCCACTACCTGACCAGCCAGCGGATCTACGCCGCGACCTCCGGCGGCACCGTCTACCGGCTGCTGGAGGACGCCGGCAGCTGGACGGCCACTCTCATCAGCGCGCCGCCGCTGCCCGCCGGGTTCATCTGGGACATCGCCGCCGTCCCCGACAACCCCGACGAGCTGGTGCTGGTGATGTCGGGCTTCGGCATCCCCCACGTCTGGCGCGGCGCCGTCCCTCCGGCGGGCACCGCGGGCGAAGCGGGCGCCGCCGCTTGGACGGATATCAGCGGCGACCTGCCCGACGTCCCCGTCAACGCCCTCGTTATCGAGCCCAATGATCCCGTCGACCCCGCCACGATGTACGTCGCCACCGACGTCGGCGTCTTCCGCACCGCCGACGGCGGCGGGAGCTGGATGCCCTTCAGCGAGGGGCTGCCGACCACCGCGGTCTTCGACCTCCGTCTCCACGCCCCTTCGCGCCTGCTGAGGGCCGGCACCCACGGCCGCGGCCTGTGGGAGCGGCGGCTGGACGGCGCCGCCACGCCCGCCGTCGAGCTCTTCGTGCGCGACCACCTCATGGACTCCGGAAGATCTAGCCCCTCACCCGACTCTGTAATTGCCGCCTTCGACGATCCCCTCCAAGGCGTCGCCCTCGGCGAGACGCTGCGCTGGTTCGGCTGCGCCGACCTCAAGGTCGACCTCCCGCCCTACCAGCTGGCCGTCGCGGACGTCGACTGCGTCGCCTTCGAGAGCCGCCTCCAGCACCGCGGCGCGCGGCGGGGCGCCGTCCACCGCGTCTACGCGCAGATCCACAACCGGGGCACCAAGGCCGCCGCCGGCGTGCGGGTGAAGCTCCTCTTCGCCGCCGCCGACCCCGCCTCCGCCCTGCCGCCGCTGCCGGCGGACTTCTGGACCGCCTTCCCCGGCAACGCCGCCGCCACCTCCGCCTGGCAGCCGGTCGGCGCCTTCCAGGTCATCCCCTCCCTCTCCCCCACCGACCCCGCAGTCCTCGAGTGGGACTGGACCCCGCCGGCAACTGCGCCCGACCCTTCGTGTCTGCTGGTGGTGATCGACAGCCCGGGCGATCCCATCCCGACGAACGCCAAGGTGTTCGACGTGGCGAGCCTGGTGCGAAACGAGCGGCGCGCGGGCCTCAAGCGCCTGCGCGTCGCCGGCGCCTCCTGAAGCGATCGCTACGCACTGCCGTATCCCAGCCGCGGGAAACGAATTCGGCCGAGGTGGATGGAGTCCGAGCCGATGCAAATCGGTCCACTCGAAAGCGAGCCTGTCGCGGTCGATTGGAGTCACTCCACCGCGAGTGGACCGACTCCATTTCGATTGGAGTCGCTCCACTGCGACTGGACCGAGTCCGCTTCGAATGGACTGACTTCACGTCGATTGGACTGACTCCCCGCCAAGTGGATTGAGTCCCGTTCGATGGGACTGAATTCACCTCGCTGGGAGTCAGTCCAAGTCACTTGGAGTCAGTCCATTTCAATTGGACTGAATGTACAAGTTCAGTGTTTCTCCGACAGCCGGCTCCTCCGGGTTGTACAAGTTCAGTGTTTCTCCGACAGCCGGCTCCT
>DATNKQ010000532.1:0-2835 GCA_035603315.1 Thermoanaerobaculia bacterium | reverse complement strand
GCCGGCGGAGAGGGCGGCGACGCCCAGGAGGAGGGCGATCCCCGCCACCCACACCTCGCGGCGGGGCGGCTTGAGCAGGAGCCAGAGGAGGGCGGCGGCGAGGAGCGCCAGCTCGGGGAGGTGCAGCCGCTTCATGGCCGGGAGCTCCGCCCTCAGGCCCGCGGGAGCATCGGCAGGTCGACGCCGCGCTCGCCGGCGCAGGCAATGGCCTCCGGGTAGCCGGCGTCGGCATGGCGGACGACCCCCATGCCGGGATCGCCGGTCAGCACCCGCTCCAGCCGCCGCCCCGCCCCCGCGCTGCCGTCGGCGACGATCACCATGCCGGCGTGCAGCGAGTAGCCGATGCCGACCCCGCCGCCGTGGTGGACGGAGACCCAGGTGGCGCCGTTGACGGCGTTCAGGAGGGCGTTCAGGACCGGCCAGTCGGCGATGGCGTCGGAGCCGTCGCGCATCCCCTCGGTCTCGCGGTTGGGGGAGGCGACGGAACCGCAGTCGAGGTGATCGCGGCCGATGACGATGGGAGCCTTGACGCGGCCCGACGCCACCAGCTCGTTGAACGCCCGCCCCGCCCGCGCCCGCTCGCCGTAGCCGAGCCAGCAGATGCGCGCCGGCAGCCCCTGGAACGCCACCCGCTCGCGCGCCAGGCGGATCCAGCGGGCGAGGCCGGCGTCGCCGGGAAAGGCCTCGAGAATCGCCTCGTCGGTGGCGGCGAGGTCCTCCGGGTCGCCGGAGAGCACCGCCCAGCGGAAGGGGCCCTTGCCCTCGCAGAAGAGCGGCCGGATGAAGAGCGGCACGAAGCCGCCGATCTCGAAGGCGCGCTCGACCCCCGCCGCCAGCGCCTGGCCGCGTAGGTTGTTGCCGTAGTCGAAGGTGACGGCGCCGCGCGCCTGGAGGTCGAGCATCGCCCGCATGTGGGCGGCCATCGAGGCCATGGAGCGGTCGATGTAGGCGCGCGGATCGTCCCGCCGCAGCCCCAGAGCCGCTTCGTAGGGCAGGCCGTGCGGCACGTAACCCTCCAGGGCGTCGTGCGCCGAGGTCTGGTCGGTCAGGACGTCGGGAACGACGCCGGAGGTAAGCAGGTGCTCCAGGAGGTCGACCGCGTTGGCGAGGACGGCGATCGACCGCGCCTCGCCGCGGTCGCGCGCGGCGAGCGCCCGCGCCACTCCCGAGGCCAGGTCCGGGGCCATCTCGTCGAGGTAGCGGGTGGCCAGGCGGCGCTCGATCCGCGAGCGGTCCACCTCGGCCACCAGGCAGACCCCCTCGTTCATGGTGACCGCGAGAGGCTGCGCCCCGCCCATCCCGCCCAACCCCGCGGTGACCGTCAGGCGGCCGCGCAGGCTGCCGCCGAAGCGCTGCCGGGCACACTCGGCGAGCGTCTCGTAAGTCCCCTGGAGGATGCCCTGGGTGCCGATGTAGATCCACGAGCCGGCGGTCATCTGCCCGTACATGGTGAGGCCCAGCCCCTCCAGCCGCCGGAACTCGTCGGCGGTCGCCCAGTGCGGCACCAGGAGCGAGTTGGCGATCAGCACCCGCGGCGCCTCGGCATGGGTGCGGAAGACCGCCACCGGCTTGCCCGACTGCACGAGGAGGGTCTCCTCGCCGCCCAGCCGCCGGAGCGTCGCGACGATCGCCTCGAAGCACTCCCAGTTGCGCGCCGCCTTCCCCGAGCCGCCATACACCACCAGCTCCTCCGGCCGCTCGGCGACCTCGGGATCGAGGTTGTTCATCAGCATCCGCAAAGCCGCCTCCTGCTGCCAGCCCCGGCAGGAGATCTCCGTCCCGCGCGGCGCGCGGACGGTGCGGGGGCGGGCAGGCGGTGGGAGGGTAGTCGCCATGGAGCGTATTGTAGACCCGCGCTCGGGACGAGTGGCCCGGTTGGACGTCCAGGATCAGGAAGGCGCCCTCGGGAAGGCGCAGAAAGTTTCGACCTGTCGCACTTCAGAGCATGTGAATCTTTCTCGGAGGTCGATCATCTGACGCGGTTGCCGCGCGAGAGCTTAGGGTCTGTCATCCCGAGCGTGAGCGAGGGACCTGGGTGGAGGGAGGCCTCCCAAACCTTTGATAGCAAAGGCCTTCGCTCCGCCCTCCCCCCAAGGTCCCTCGCTCTCGCTCGGGATGACAATCGGGGAGGACGTACCTTTTCGGCTCGGGGGTAATGGCTTGCTCGGCAATTCTTCACACACTCTCAGAATGACAATCGGAGCCTGAGCGCGCGGCGTCTCCCAAGGTCTGTGAAAGGAGCCTTCATCTTGCCTCAATCGCAACCGAACCCCGCGCCACGAACCGTCCTCGCTTTCCTGTTCGTTCTGCTCTCTGCGGCCCTACCCGCCGCCGCCGCCGTTCCGGCGGAGACCGACGAGCTCGAGGCCTTCCTGCGGGTTACGGCGGTGGTCGGCCGCGAGGAGCCGGCCGCGGCGTTCGTCGCCTCCCGGCTGGCCGGGCTGCCGTCCGTCCGGGACGCGCTGGGCAACGTGGTCTTGACCTTCGGCTCGGGAGAGCCGCGGCGCCTCGTCGCCTGTCCCCTGGGCGAGCCCGGCTTCGCCGTCACCGCCATCCAGGAGGACGGTTACTTGCGGCTGTCGCCCATCGGCGGGGCGCCCGCGGACGCGCTCTGGGAGCAGGCTCACGAAGGGCAGGTGGTGACGATCGGCGGCGCCCGCGGGCTCGTCCCTGGCGCCGTCGCCGTGCACTCGGTCCACCTCCACCGGGAGATCGGCGGCTTCCCGGATCACCCCTTCACCGCCGCCGAGGCCTACGTCGACGTCGGCGCCGAGAGCGCCGGAGAGGTGGCCGAGCTGGGCATCCGCCTGCTCGACCCGGTGGCGCTCGTGCGCC
>DATNKQ010000527.1:0-13385 GCA_035603315.1 Thermoanaerobaculia bacterium | reverse complement strand
CGCGACGCTGCGGGTGGACGGGCCGCTGCCGCCCGGCGAGCTGGCCGGGGCCGCGGTCGAGCTGCAGGCGGCCGAGGAGGCGCCGGTGCTGGCGGCGCGGCTGGTCACGGCCACTCCGCCCGGGCAGCCGCTGCCGCCGCTCGCCATGCGCCTCGCCACCACCCGCGGCACCAACGCCCTCCTCGAGCGCAAGGGGGCGGCGACCGCCCTCTTCATCACCCGCGGCTTCGCCGACCTCCTGCGCATCGGCACCCAGCAGCGTCCCGACCTCTTCGCCCTGGACATCCGCCGGCCCGCGCCGCTCTACGGCGCCGTCGTCGAGGTCGCCGAGCGCCTGGCGGCGGACGGCTCGGTCCTCGTCCCGTTGGACGAGGCGGCGCTCGCCGGCCTCGAGCGCGAGGCCGGCCGGCTCCGCTCGCAGGGCTTCGCGGCGGCCGCGGTCGCCCTCCTGCACAGCTACCGCAACGCTGTGCACGAGGAAGCGGTGGCCGGCGCCCTGCGGCGGGCCGGCTTCGCCCACGTCTCGCTCTCGGCGGAGCTCGCGCCGTTCATCCAGATCCTGCCGCGGGCGGAGACGGCGGTGGTCGACGCCTACCTCTCGGCGCCCATCGAGGGCTACCTCTCGCGGGTCGCGGGGGCGCTCCCGCAGGGCTCGCTCCACGTCATGACGAGCGCCGGCGGCCTCGTCCGGGCGAGCTCGTTCCGCGCCAAGGACAGCCTGCTGTCGGGCCCCGCCGGCGGGGTGGTGGGAGCTGCCGAGGCGGGCCGGCGCTCGGGCTTGGCGCGGATCATCGCCTTCGACATGGGCGGCACCTCGACCGACGTCGCCCGCTACGACGGCGACTTCGAGTACCTCTTCGAGCACCGGGTGGGCGACGCCCACCTCGTCGCCCCGGCGCTGGCCGTCGAGAGCGTGGCGGCGGGGGGCGGCTCGATCTGCCGCTTCGACGGCACCCAGCTCAAGGTCGGCCCGGAGTCGACGGGAGCCTCGCCCGGCCCCGCCTGCTACGGCGCCGGCGGCCCGCTGACCTTGACCGACGTCAACCTCCTCCTGGGCCGCCTCGACGCCGAGCGCTTCGAGATTCCGGTGGACGCCGCGGCGGCTGAGCGCGCCCTGGAAGAGGTCCGGCGCCAGCTTGCGGGGAGCGGCCAGGAGCCGCTGCCCCTGGAGGCGCTCTTGGGCGGCTTCCTCGACATCGCCAACGAGCGCATGTCGGAGGCCATCCGTCGCATCTCGCTCGCCCGCGGCTATGACCCCGCGGCCTACGCGCTCGTCGCTTTCGGCGGCGCCGGCGCCCAGCACGCCTGCGCGGTGGCGGGCCTCCTGGGGATCGGCCGCGTGCTGGTGCCGGAGGATGCCGGCCTCCTCTCCGCCGCCGGACTGGGCGCCGCCGTCGTCGAGCGCTTCGCCCAGCGGCAGGTGCTGCAACCGACCTCGGAAGTACGCGGCGAAATCGATGGCTGGGTCGCCGAGCTCGGGGCCGAGGCCATCTCGGCGGTGGCGGCCGAGGGGGTCGCGGCGGAGGACGCGAAGGTGCGCCGGCGCCTCCTCGACCTCCGCTTCGTGGGGCAGGAGGAGGTGATCGCGGTGGAACACGCGCCGGGCGCGGCCGTCGAAGAGGCCTTCGGCCGCGCCTACCGCGAGCTCTACGGCTACGCGCCGGAGGGAAGGCCCATCGAGCTGGTGTCGATCCGCGTCGTCGCCTCCTCGCGGCTGTCCGAGCCCCTCGTCGCCGCCGCGAGGCCGGAGGCGCATCGGGCCGAGCCCACCGGGACCCGCCGGGCCTGCCTCGCCGGCGGCTGGAGTGAGGTGGCGGTCTTCGAGCGCGAGAGCCTGCGGCCCGGCGCTGAATTCGCCGGCCCGGCCCTCGTCTTCGAGAGCCACAGCGCGACGGTGGTGGAGGAGGGCTGGCGGGGGAGGGTGGACGCCGCGGGGGGGTTGATCCTGGAGCGTTGACAACTCCGCCGCGATCCCTCACCATATCGTTCGTGTCTCCCCTTCCGCGCGCTCGACGGAGCGAAGCGGCGGCTCTCAAGAGGCTTGGGCGGCCCACGGAGCCGGGCGGGTTGGGACCCGCCGATGATGGACACGCCCAGAAAGGAGGTGGTCCAGTGGATCTACACAGTACCAACGGTCAGGCGGAGGTGGCGGCCCCGTAGGGGAACCCTCCCGCAGCGTCGGTGGCGCTGACCGAGGGTGGCCCCGAGGACCGGGGGTACCCAACGCCACACAACCCGACCCACGAAGGCCCCGGCCCTCTCCTAGGACCGGGGCCTTTTGTACATAGGAAGTCCCAAGGGAGCGCGGATGCGAAAGATCGCCCTCATCACGACCGGCGGCACCATCGAGAAGACCTATGACGAGCAGACCGGCGAGCTCGCCAACCGGCAGTCGATCGTGCGCCGCATGCTCTCCGAGCTGCGCTTGGAGGACACCGAGGTGACCGTCCGCGAGCTGATGAGCAAGGACAGCCTGGAGATGACGGCGGACGACCGCGACCGGATCGTCGCCGCGGTCAAGGCCATCGGCGCCGAGTCCGCCGAGCGGGCGGATGAGCGCGGCATCGTCGTCCTCCACGGCACCGACACCCTGGCGACGACCGGCGAGCGCCTGCGCGAGGCGATCCCCGACCCGCGGGTGCCGATCGTCCTGACCGGCGCCATGCGACCCTTCGAGATGAAGCAGTCCGACGCCCTGCAGAACCTCACCGAGGCCATCTTCGCCGCCGGCTTCCTCCCCCCCGGCGTCTACGCCGTGGCCCACGGCCGCGCCCTCGCCTTCCCCGACGTGCGGAAGGATCTGGAGCGCGGGACCTTCGTCAAGGGGTGAGGAGAGGGATCGCTTCCATGCCCGACACGCTCTGGAGAAAGCACGGCTTGCGGCTTCTCCTCGTTGCCGCCGTCCTCCTGCCCGCCGCGCTGACGTCGCAGAGCAAGCCTCTCGGGGAGACGATGTCGATCGAGGAGTACGACCCGAAGTCGACCCTGGTCGTCCCCGAACACATCGTCCAGCGGGCCAAGTACCCCTTCGTGGACGTCCACAACCATCAGGACGAGGCGATGCCGGCCGCGGAGGTGACCGCCCTCGTGCAGGAGATGGACAAGCTCAACATGGCGGTGATGGTGAACCTCTCCGGCGGCTCGGGCGAGACGCTGCGGAAGGGGCTCGCCAACATGAAGGGGCGCTACCCGAAGCGGCTCATCCTCTTCGCCAACGTCGACTGGTCGAAGATCGACGAACCCGACTTTGGCAAGAACGCCGCCCGCCAGCTGGCGGCGGACGTCCAGGCCGGCGCCCAGGGGTTGAAGGTCTTCAAGGACCTGGGGATGTTCGTCTTCGACAAGCAGGGCCGGCGCTTGCACACCGACGACCCGCGGCTCGACCCGGTGTGGGACAAGTGCGCCGAGCTCGGCATCCCCGTCCTCATCCACACCGGCGAGCCGGCGTCCTTCTGGCTGCCGCACGACAAGCACAACGAGCGCTGGCTGGAGCTCAAACAATTCCCCAAGCGCCGGCGCGACGACCCCAAGTTCGCTTCCTTCCAGGAGACCATGGCGGAGCAGCACAACATGTTCCGCAAGCATCCCAAGACGACCTTCATCGACGCTCACCTGGGCTGGATGGGCAACGACCTCGCGAGCCTGGGGAAGCTCCTCGACGAGATTCCGAACGTCTACACCGAGTTGGGTGCCGTCCTCTACGAGCTCGGCCGCCAGCCGCGCTTCGCCCGCGAGTGGATGATCAAGTACCAGGACCGGGTGATGATGGGCAAGGACATCTGGGAGCCCTCCGAGTACTGGGTCTACTTCCGCGTCTTCGAGACCGCCGACGAGTATTTCGACTACTACCGCAAGCGCCACGCCTTCTGGAAGATGTACGGACTCGACCTGCCCGACGAGGTGCTGCGGAAGGTCTACTACAAGAACGCGCTCAAGGTGATCCCGGGGATCGACAAGACGCTGTTCCCGGGTTGAGGTCCCCTTCAAGGGGGAGGCGGGGAGGGAGGCGGGGAGGGAGGCGGGGTGGGCAAAATCCTGGAAAAGAAGCCTCTAGCGGGAAGCTCCCCCTCGCTGGTCCCAGCGGGAAGGCAGCCGCGACCTTCGATCGCTACACGCTGGTCATCGATTCTGCTCCGCTGTGCCAGAATGGCCGGCGATGGAGCTCGAGCTGAGAAAATCGTCCCCTAACGAGGACGAAAAACGGCCGCCCAACGACGTGGATTCAGTCCAATTGAAATGGACTGAATCCAATTGACTTGGACTGACTCCCAACGAAGTGGATTCAGTCCAATCGAACGGGACTCAATCCACTTGAAGTGGAGTCAGTCCAATCGAGGTGGAATGAGTCCCATCGAACGGGACCGACTCCCGTTCAAGTGGACCGACTCCCCTCGACTCGGACTCAATCCGCTGCGCCAGTCGCGCTCCCCGTCCGAATTTCGGCGCTCCCGTTGCCCGGTCCCGGCTCCGGAGCGATTGTCTCCGGAAAAATACAGCCGGCAGCTCAAAATTCGCCGCGAGGGCAGGTCATTGAGGATGTCCGCGCGACGCCAGGAATCGCGCCCATCAAATCGTAGCGCCCGGACCTGTGCCGGGCGAGCAGTGAGCACCTCCCGGCTGGAGGCGCTAGCTTCGCAGACTTACCGTATCGCCTGCTCCCGCATTTCTGCCGGCTTCCCGAGCTGCGCAGCCTGACCTTCGGTGAACTCTGCTTAGCAGGCTGCTGAAAAATGGACCTCTTCGTATCGACTTCTGGCCGGGGAGCTGTGCGCGAGGCAAATGGTCAGGTGCGGCGATGCTGAGAGTAGGAGGCCTCGGGGGCCTGGAGCCTCCTTCTGGAACGCGGCGGAAGACGGCGGTGAACTCAACGGTCATGGCATCCTCGAACAGTCGTCGTATCGACTCGTTGTCGCACGACGGGTAATTTACCATGGCGTGGAGAACAAGCGCCGCCCACGCCTGTGGGCAGCGCGATTTCCGCGATTCGTCTTGTTACTTCACCGGAATCATCAGGTGCTCGTAGGGGGTGCCCGCCCACATGACGTAGGGCTTCTTCGTGTCGGGATCGGCCGCGGTCGGGTAGCCCTGCATCATCGTCGTGGCGCCCACCACCATCACGTGCGGCCCGGTCTTGACCCAGTGATTCTTGGCGTCCGGCTTGGTGGCATAGGGATCGGTGTTGCTGGCATCGGTGCCGCCCGCGAGCATGTACATGAAGCCGACCTTGCCGGCCGCGGGCGTCTTGTGGCCCATCCAGGCGTTCGCCCAATCCATGGCGTTGGCGTCGCCGCACATCGGGTCGGGCCCCGGCGTCGCGGGGTTGTCGGCCATGCAGGTGAAGCCATTGCTGCCCTTGCGGACGACGCGCATCGCGCCACCGTCGCCCGGTGCGACGATGGTGGCGTCCTTGGCAACGGCCGCCGGAGCCGCCTTCATCGCGCTGGCGATGATCTGGGCGTCCGTCATGGGGGCCATCTTGTGCTGCGCCGGCGCGGCAGCGACGAGTGCGAGGCCGGGCAGAGCGACGGCCAGCGACAACAGTACGCGACGGTTGAGCATCTGAACCTCCAGTCTGAATTTGAATTGAACGACCCGGTGAATCTAGCACACTACTCGTGGAATCCACTAACCAAACGCGCGTAATTACGAACCCTCAGAACTCCCCTACGAACGAGATCTCCGGCTCCAGCCGCTGACCCGTCCGCTCCAGCACCACCGCCTGCACGTGATCGATGAGCGCCCGGACGTCGGCGGCGGTCGCGCCTCCGCGATTGATCATGATGTTGGCGTGGCGGTGGGTGACCATGGCGCCTCCTCTCGTCGCGCCTTTCAAGCCGCACTCCTCGATCAGCCTGCCGGCGCCGACTCCCTCGATCTTCTTGAAGATGGAGCCGGCGCTGGGCTCGGTGGCGAGCGGCGGGTGGCGGAGGGCGCGCCATTCCAGGTTCTCGCGTACGACCTCGCGCATCCTCGCGGGATCGCCGGGGGTGAGCGCGAAGGTGGCGGCGAGCGCCACGTGGCGGTGATGGTGGAGGATCGAGCGGTCGTAGGCGAACTCGAACCAGGCGGCGTCGACGACCCGGCGCTCTCCTTCTTCGGTCAGCACCTCGGCTTCCTGCGTCACCTCGGCGATGAAGACGGTGCGCTCGCGCGCCGGGGCGGGGGAGAGGAAGTGGAGGTTCTGCCAGAGGGCGCCGCCGACGGTCGAGGGGATGCCGACGAAGTGCTCGAGGCCGGAGAGGCCGTTTTCGATCGTCCTGTCGATCAGGTCGGGGAAGACCACGACGCCGCTCTCGGCCCGCACCTGGCCGCCGGGGAGGAAATCGACCCGCCGCGCGCGGTTGCGGATCACCAGGCCGCGGAAGCCGCGGTCGCCGACCAGGATGTTGGCGCCCAGGCCGAGGAGGAACCAGGGGACGCCGCTGGCGCGCGCCGCGAGGACGGCGCCCGCCAGCTCCTCGCCGCTCTCCGCCTCATAGAAGAGATCGGCGGGGCCGCCGATGCGGAAGCTGGTGTAGGGGGCGAGGATCTCGCCTAGGCGGACGCGCCCGCTGCCCAGCTCCCGGCGGAGGGCCTCGTAGCCCCGCTCGGGCATCACCCTTCCTGATCGATGAGCTGGATGCGGTGGAGGTGGCGGCCCCCCTCGAAGGGGGTGTCGAGCCAGATGCGGACGATGTCGAGCGCGGTCTCGTGCGACATCATGCGCTGGCCGAGCGAGATGACGTTGGCGTCGTTGTGCTGACGGCCGAGGCGGGCCGACTCCTCGTTCCAGCAGAGGGCGCAGCGGACGCCCTTCACCCGGTTGGCGACGATCGCCTCGCCGTTGCCGGAGCCGCCCAACACGATGCCGCGCTCGGCCTCGCCCGCCGCCACCGCGAGGGCCACCGGGCGGATGAAGACGGGATAGTCGACCGGCGCCTCGGAGTCGGTGCCGAGATCGCGCACCTCGTGGCCGAGCTCCCGCAGCAGCTCCTTGATCTTCTCCTTGTAGAGGAATCCTGCGTGGTCGGAGCCGATGGCGATCTTCATGGTCCTCCCTCCGTGGGCGTCACAGGTATCCCAGGCTGTGCAGCAGCTTGGCGGTCTCGGGGTCCATCTGCCGCTCGTCCTTGCAGGCGGCGCTCGGCGGATCGACCAGCACGTCGAAGCGCGGGGCCCGCTCCCAGGCGGCGAGCGCCCGCTTGAGCCGCTCGGTGTCGGCCGGGAAGCGGTCGGCGGCGTTGGACGTCTCTCCGGGGTCCTTGTCGAGGTCGAAGAGGATGAAGCGGACGCCGTCACCGCCCGTCCACCGCTGGTCGGGGAGATCCTGGGCGAAGATGAGCTTGAAGCGGCGGTCGCGGACGATTTTCATCCACTTGTTGTTGAGCTCGTAGCCGGCCTCCGAGAAGGCGAGGCTGGGGTGAGGCGCGGAGACGTGGGCTGTGGGAATGACCGCAGGGGGCGCCGCGGGCGCCGCCGGTTCCTGCCGCGCGCCCCTCAGACGGGCGGTGAGCGTCCGGCCCTGCATCCAGCGGCCGCCCGGGAGCGGCAGGCCGGCGGCCTCGAGGAGCGTGGGCGCCAGGTCGATCAGCTCGACGGGATCGCGGTCCACCCGCGGCGCCAGCACGCCTGGGTAGTGGAAGATCAGGGGCACGCGCAGGCAGGTCTGGAAGCCGAAGCGGCCGTGGTCGAAGAAGTAGTGGTGGTCGCCCAGCGACTCGCCGTGGTCGGCGGTGAAGGCGGTCAGGGTATGGTCGAGGAGCCCCTTGCCGCGGACCGCGGCGAGCAGCTTGCCGATCTCGGAGTCCGTGTAGGCGATCTCGGCGTCGTAGCGGGCGACATAGAAGGCCAGCTCGTCGTGACCGCCCTCGGCTTGGCCCTCGCCGATCCCCATCATCTCCTGCCGCGCCTTGCCCTTGGCGATGGGGATGCGCACCTTGGGGTCGAACCAGCGGTCGCCCTGGAAGCGGTTCTTCCACTCGCCCGGAGGGCTATAGGGCCAGTGGGGGTCGATGTAGTGGACCCAGAGGAAGAACGGCTTCTTGCGGTCGATGCGGTCGAGGAGGCCGCTCGCCAGGCGGGTCACCGCCTCCGCCCGGTTGGGATCGCCGTCGCCGGAAGCGCTGCCGCCATTGGCTGGGCTGGCTGCAATCGCGCCGTGCGGCAGCTTCCAAGTCTCGATGAAGGTGTCGAACCCCTGGTCGAAGTAGAAGTCGCTCCCCACCGCGCCGTTGGCGACCACCGCGTAGGTGGCGTAGCCCTGGGCCTTGAGCGCCTCGGCGACGGTGCGGAAGCGACAGGGGAGGGGGGTGCCGACCTTGCGTACGATGCCGTTGTCCTTGGAGTAGGTGGCGGTGAACATCGAGGCGAAGGAGGGGGTGGTCTTCGGCCACTGCGAAGAGGGCTGGTCGAAGCGCACCCCCTCGGCGGCCAGGCGGTCGATCGCCGGCGTCGTGGCGCGCGGGTAGCCATAGGACGACAGGTGGTCGGCGCGCAGGGTGTCGACGGTGATGAGGAGGATGTTGCTCTTCGCCGGCAGCGGCTCGACCTTCGATGACGTCGAAAGGCGGCAGGCGGCGAAGACCGCCGTCAGCGCCAGGAAGGCGGGGGCAAAGAGTCGGTGAAAGTGGCGGGGGAGCATGGCGGAAGATGCGGACGGCGGAACGGCGTATTAGACCACGAATGGCGCCTGCCTCCGGCGCCGCAGCTCGAAGAGCACGAGGGCCGCGGCGACGACGGCGTTGAGCGACTCGACGGGCGGTTGGAGGGGGATGGTGAGGAGAAGGTCGGCGCGTTCGCGGAGGGCGCCGGAGAGGCCTGGCCCCTCGGCGCCGACGGCGAGGACGAGGGCGCCCTCCGGCGGCTCGAAGGCGCTCCCGTAGAGGTCGACGCCCCCGCGGGGGACGAGAGCGGCCCAGCGAACAGTTTCTTGAGGTTCACGAGGTACCAGGCGTTTCGCAGCTCCGCGAGGTGCCAGGTGTTTCGCCAGCGCCGCGGCCTCGACCCCCACGGCGACGGGGAGGCGGAGGAGGCTCCCTGCCGAGGCGCGGAGGGCGCGGGGATGGTTGGGGTGGACGCAGCCGGGCGATAGCGCGAGGCCGGCGGCGCCGGCCGCCTCCGCCACCCGCGCCAGGGCGCCCAGGTTGCCGGGGTCCTGCAGGCCGTCTATATAGAGATAGGTTCCCTGCGATACCCGAGGCAGCCCCTCGACCCCGGGCCGCGGCAGCCGGGCGACGGCGAGGATGCCGCGCGGCGAGTCGGCGTCGGCGAGGCCGTCGAGGAGGTCCGGCGCCACCTCGATCGGGGCCGCCGGCTGCCGGGCGAGGGCGCGGGCGAGGCCCGCGTTCGCCGGCGCGGCGAGGAAGCCGGGCACGGCGAGCACGGTGTCGAGCGTCAGACCGCAGGCGAGGGCCTCGACCACCAGGTGGGGGCCTTCGAGAAGCGCCAGCCCCCTCTGCTCAGGCTCCGCGGAGCCGCCCGGGTCGCCTTTACTTCGCCGCAGGCGGCGAATATCCTTGAGCGTCTTATTCTGGCGGCTGGCGATCATGATCCCCGATCTTAAGAACTTCTGGCAGCGACTCCAAACCGGCGTCGAGGTGGCGGTGGCGAGCCCCGCCTCGGACAAGCTGCTGGGGGTGCGCGACGGGATCGTGCGCTACTTCCACGACGGCCTCGACCGCGCGGTGTCGGTGGCGGTGGTGCCGCAGAACGTCGAGGAGTCGCAGTTCGGGCTGCCGGTCTCCGACGAGGAGGTGATCCGGCTGGCCCGCCAACGCGCCCTCGACCTCGAGCGGACGCTCGCCGACAACTATCACTTCTACGTCGCCACCGAGGGCGGCCTCCACTCGCTCGAAGTGGACGGCAAGCACTGCTATTTCGTGCGCAACTGGACGGTGGTGCGCGGCCTGATGGGCGAGGCCTGGGGGTCGAGCGGCTCGATCCAGCTCCCCGAGCGCATCGTCGCCGGCCTGGAGACCGAGCAGGTTTCTTTGGCCGTCCCCGGCACCCGGAAGAGCGGCGGCATGATCTCGTCGCTCACCGGCGGCCTGGAGACCCGCCGCAAGGCGATCGCCATCTCCACCCTCCACGCCCTCTCGACGCTCTTCTACGGGGTGCTCGAGAGCCGGCCCGGCCGGTAGCGGTCCGGCGCTTCATCTGTTAGCATCCCGCGCGGCCGGGAACACCCTTCCACCCGCCTCTCGGCTGCCGAGTCGCGCGGCGGACCTCCACCCGCACCCTCAATATAAGGTCGGGATAGGATCGGGATAACTTCTGAACGCCAGAGGTGTGATCATGAGCCATCGAGATGCCCATCTGTTCACGTCGGAGTCGGTTACCGAAGGCCACCCGGACAAGGTGGCCGACCAGATCTCGGACGCCATCCTGGACGAGGTCCTGAGGAGCGATCCCACCGGCCGCGTGGCCTGCGAGACGCTGGTGACGACCGGCATGACTTTCCTGGCGGGGGAGATCACCACCCGCGCCTACGTCGACTTCGCCGCCACCGCCCGCCGCACGATCCAGGAGATCGGCTACACCCGCGCCGACTACGGCTTCGACTACAAGACCTGCGCCGTGGTCTCGGCGATCGATCCCCAATCGCCCGACATCGCCCAGGGGGTCGACACCGGCGGCGCCGGCGACCAGGGTTTGATGTTCGGCTATGCCTGCCGCGAGACGGCGGAGCTGATGCCGCTGCCGATCATCCTCGCCCACCGGCTGACCCGCCGCCTGGCGGCCATCCGGCGCTCCGGCGACCTCCCGTGGCTGCGGCCCGACGGCAAGAGCCAGGTGACGATCGAGTACGAAGGAACGCGTCCGACGCGAGTCCACACGGTGGTCATCTCGACCCAGCACGACCCCGAGGTCACCCACCAAGACCTCACCGAGGGGGTGATCGAGACGATCATCCGGGCCGAGATCCCCCCCGAGCTGCTCGACGCGCGGACCATCTTCCACGTCAACCCCACCGGCCGCTTCGTCATCGGCGGCCCGCAGGGGGACTGCGGGCTGACCGGCCGCAAGATCATCGTCGACACCTACGGCGGCGCCGGCCGCCACGGCGGCGGCGCCTTCTCCGGCAAGGATCCCACCAAGGTCGACCGCTCGGCCTGCTACATGGCCCGCCACATCGCCAAGAACCTGGTGGCGGCCGGCATCGCCGAGCGCGTCGAGGTGCAGCTCGCCTACGCCATCGGCGTCGTCGATCCCGTCTCCGTCCGCGTCGACACCTTCGGCACCGGCGCCGTCGGGGAGGGCGCCGTCGAGCGCCTCATCCGCGACCAGTTCCCGCTCTCGCCGCGCGGCATCATCGACTACCTCGACTTGCGCCGCCCCATCTACCGCAAGACCGCCTCCTACGGCCACTTCGGCCGCGACGACCAGGAGTTCACCTGGGAAAGCGTCCAGCGGGCGCCGGAGCTGCGCGACGCCGCCGGCCTGCGCGGCGAGCCGGTGGCTTCCACCGCCTAACTTTCTACACTGGAGCCGACTCCATGCCCACGATTTCCAATACCATCGTCCCCTGCGACATCGCCGACCCGGCGCTCGCCCCCGGCGGCCGCCTGCGCATCGAGTGGGCGGACGAGCACATGCCGGTGCTCGCCATCCTCCGCCGCCGCTTCGCCCAGGAGAAGCCGCTCTCCGGCCTGCGCATCGCCGCCTGCCTGCACGTCACCAGCGAGACCGCCAACCTCATGCGCACCCTGGAGGCCGGCGGCGCCGAGGTGGTGCTGTGCGCCAGCAACCCGCTCTCCACCCAGGACGACGTGGCGGCGAGCCTTTGCGAGGACTACGGGATCTCGGTCTACGCGCGGAAGGGCGAGAACAACGAGACCTACTACAGCCACCTCGGGTCGGCCCTCGACACCATCCCCCACATCACCATGGACGACGGGGCAGACCTGGTGTCGATCCTCCACCGCGAGCGCACCGAGCTCCTGGAGACCATTCGCGGCGGCACCGAGGAGACGACGACCGGCGTCATCCGCCTGCGCGCCATGGCGCGGGACGGCGCCCTGAAGCTGCCGATCATCGCCGTCAACGAGTCGGACACCAAGCACCTCTTCGACAACCGCTACGGCACCGGCCAGAGCACCATCGACGGCATCATCCGCTCGACCAACATCCTCCTGGCCGGCCGCACGATGGTCGTCGTCGGCTACGGCTGGTGCGGGCGCGGCATCGCCTCGCGGGCCGACGGCCTGGGCGCCAACGTCATCATCGTCGAGGTCGACCCGGTGCGCGCCCTGGAGGCGCTGATGGACGGCTACCGCGTCATGTCGATGGTCGAGGCCGCGGCCGTCGGCGAGATCTTCGTCACCGTCACCGGCAACAAACACGTCCTCCGCAAGAAACACTTCAACACCATGCGCGACGGCGCGATCATCTGCAACAGCGGGCACTTCGACGTCGAGATCGACATCCCGGGCCTGCGCGAGCTGGCGCGCGAAACCCGCGAGGTGCGCCCCTTCGTCCAGGAGTACAAGCTCCTGGACGGCCGGCGGATCAACCTCTTGGGCGAGGGGCGGCTGATCAACCTGGCGGCCGCCGAGGGACATCCGGCGGCGGTGATGGACATGAGCTTCGCCAACCAGGCGCTGGCCGCCGAGATGATCGCCAAGAGCAAGGAGCGGCTGTCGAACGCCGTGCACCGCGTGCCGGCCGACCTCGACCGCGAGGTGGCCCGGCTCAAGCTCGAGTCGATGGGGGTCGCGCTCGAGGTCCTCACCCCCGAGCAGGAGAAGTACATGAACTCCTGGGAGGAAGGGACCTAGCGAGGAAAGGCCGCGGCGGGTCCTGTCGCTGTGCCGTTTCCCGCGCGACAGCACGCGCGGGAGCCCTCGGCACTGCGCCACCCGCCGCTCCTTCCCAGCTCTGTTCAATCGGGCACTGAAGTATCAGACCATGTCTTCCCGTACTTGAGCACGTCGTGCTTCAGCAGCTCGAAGTCGCCCTGGCGGGGGAGGGGGCGGGCGTCGCGGTAGACAGTGTCGCAGCGGTAGCAGACGACCGCCAGGGGAAGGCGGCGGTAGAGCCAGAGGTCGACCAGCCCGAAGGCCGGGAGCGAGAGGCCGAAGGTCCAGGGGACGAGGGCGGCTCCGACCAGCACGATCAAGCAGCCCAGCGCGCGGTTGACGTCGCGCTGGCGGTAGAGGTGGCGGCAGCCGCAGAGCGGGCAGGCCTCGACGGCGCCGGGAGGTCCGTCGCTCCAGGCGCCGGCGGCCACCTCGCGGCTCTTGCCGCAGTTCGGACAGGCAAGCTCGCGCATCTCCGGCGCCAGCTCGGCGCGGAACGGGAAGCCGCAATCCCGGCACTGCGTACGGATGCGCAAGGGCGGCCTCTCAGACGGGGACGCCCGTCGTCAGCAGGAGATAATAGGCGGTGATCTCGCCGATGAAGGTGCC
>DATNKQ010000513.1:0-5798 GCA_035603315.1 Thermoanaerobaculia bacterium | reverse complement strand
GGGAGGGGACAAGCCCCTCCCCTACACAAGCCGCGCAAGGCCATCGCCCGCCCGGCACGGTATCCTTTTCACATGCCGGAGCAGCTGAGCCTCTTCGCGCCCGGGCCTCGGCCCGAGCGGCGCCAGCCCTCGTCGCCCGCCGGGGTCTGGATCTGCCACGGCGCCCTGGCGACCGAAGCGGCGCTTCTGGACCGGATCGACGAGCTCACCGCCGAAGCCGTCCGCGACCCCGCCCTCCTCGCCCGGCCGGTCCGCGTCGTCGTCCCCTCGCGGAGCCTGCGCCTCCACTTGGGCGCCCGACTGATGGCCCGTGGCGGTCCCGGCGGCCGGCCGCTCGCCGGGGTCCTCGTCCAGACCCTCCACGGGCTCGCCTGCGAGGTCCTCGAGCGCGGCGGCGAGCGGGCGCTGGCGGGGACTCTTTTCATCGACCTCCTGGCCCAGCGCTTCGCCCGCGCCGAGCCCGCCCTCTCCCGCGGCCTGGAGGGCCTCTTGGACGGCTACGCGACGATCGCCGGGACCGTCCGCGATCTGCTGGACGCCGGGCTCACGGCAGCACACGCGGAGGCGACGGAGGAGGCGCTGGCGGCTTTCGGCCCCGGGGTCTCTTCGCGCGAGGCCGTCCACCGGGCGCGGGCGCTCGTCCGCGCCGCGGCGCGAGTCGAGGCGGCGAGCGAGCGGCTGGGGATCGGCCGCGCCTCGGCGGTCTACCGGCGCGCCGCCGAGCGGCTTGCCGAGGATCCGAGTCGGGCTCTGCCGGCCCGCGCCGTCCTCGTGCATGGCTTCGCCGACGCCACCGGCCTGGCGACCGATCTGCTGGCGGCCCTGGTGCGCCTCCCGGGAACGCGACTCCTCCTCGACCGTCCGCCCGACCCGGCCCGCCCGCCGGCGGTCGAGGCGGCCTTCACCGCGCGCCTGGCGGAGCGGCTCGCCCTCGTCACCCGGAGCGCGGAGGCCCCTGCCGCGGCGTCCGAACCGCCCCGGCTGAAGCGCCTGCAGAGATTCATGGCGCCCGGACCGGAGGCCGAGGCGCGGGCGGTGGCCTCCCGCCTGCGGTCCCTTCTGGACGCCGGCGTCCGCCCGGAAGCGATCGGGGTGGTGGCGCGGGACCTCGCCCCCTACGGCCGGCCGCTGGCTCGCCACCTCCGGCGGCTGGGCGTCCCCTTCTCCGGGATCGCCGGCCGGGGCAGCCTCAAGCCCGCCGGCCGCCGCTTCCGCGCCCTTCTGGAGCTCCTCCGCGGCGGCGGCGAGAGCCCCTGCGACCGCTGGCTCGACGCCGTCGTCTCCCTATCCGTGATCGGCGCCGGGCGCGCTGACCTGCCCGCCGGGTCGGGGGCGCGGCGAGCCCTCCGCGGGCGCCGCCTCGTCGACCTCCGCCTCTCCTGCAGAGCCCTCGGCGCCGGCCGCCTCTGCGACCTCGCCGCCGTCGAGCTGGCGCCCCTCCTGCGCGGCGGCAGGTACGCGCTGCCGGTCCGCCAGGGGCTCCTGGAAACGGGGGTCGCGGAGACTGTGGAAGGCGGTGAGGACGAGGAGCGCGAGGGCGGCGAGGCCTCCACCTCCGCGTCCGGAGCCGCCGCCCGGCCCGCCGGCAGTCGGGCGGCGCGCCGGACCGTCCCGGGTGGGGAGATCGCCGCCGCCATTGCGGCAGCGCGCACCCTCTGCCGGCGCTTCGCCGCCTGGCCCGGGGAGGTGCGGGCGGCCGATCACCTCGATCGGCTCGCCGCTTTCCTGCGCCGGGACCTCGGCTGGGACGTGGCGAGGGACCCCGAGGCGCGGCCCCTCCAGGAGGGTCTGGAGCGGCTGTCGCGCGAGATCCCCGCGACCTTCACCCTCAGCTTCGAGGAGATGCGCCTCCTCCTCGCGCGCACTCTGGACGAGGCCGGCGCCGCCGAGCTGGGCGGCGCCGGCGGCGGCGTCCAGATCCTCGCGGTCATGGAGGCGCGGGGGCGCACCTTCGATCACCTCTTCGTCCTCGGCATGAACCGCGACCTCTTTCCCCGCCCCGTGCGCGAGGACCCTCTCCTGCCGGACGCCCTGCGGGCGGTCCTCCGCGGCCCCCTGGGGGACGGCGTGTTGCCCGACGTGCCAATCAAGTCGCTGGGGTTCGACGAGGAGCGCTATCTCTTCGCCCAGCTCCTGTCGGCGGCGCCCGCCGTCACCCTCTCCTGGCAGAGCGCCGACGAGGAGGGCCGCCCGCTCTCGCCTTCGCCGCTCGTCGAGCGGCTGCTCGCCGACGGCGAGGCGGTCAAAGTTCCGGCTCTCTACGCAGCGCCGGCGACCAAGGAGCTGCGGCCGGCGGACGAGCAGGCGATCCTCGCCGCCCTGCACGCCGGCCGGGAGCGGTTCGGCGCCGTGCTGCCGGCCGCGGTGGCGGCGGCGCGGGCCGAGCTGCCGGCCGCCGCCCTGGGCGCGCCGCCCCTCGCTCCGGACGACCTGGCGGCGGTGCGGGCCGCGGTGCTCGCCGAGGCCGACCCCGATCTCCGCACCGCGGCCGGCAGGGCGGCTCGGCGGCGGCTGGGCCCCTACTTCGGCTTCATCGGCGCGCTCTCCGGCGCCGACTCGCGGGGCGATCCCCGCCGCCAGGACCTCTACGTCACCACCCTCGAGAACATGGCCGCCTGCCCCTGGCAAACCTTCCTCCAGCGCCTGTTGAAGGTCGAGCCGACCCCCGACCCGCTGCAGGCCCTCCCCGGCCTCGACGCCCTCCTCGTCGGCAACCTGGTGCATGCGGTGCTGGAGAGGATCGTCCGCGCTGCGCGCCCGGACGCTGCCCTCCAACAGGTCCAACAACAGCCTTTCGGCGTCGCCTGGCCCGCCGACGCCGACCTCGACCGCATGCTGCAGGAGGAGTCGCTGGCGGTCATCACCGGCGAGGGGATCGCCCTCCGGGGCCTCTCGCGAGCTTTGGCCGAGCGAGCGCGGCCGTTCCTCGCCGTGGAGCGCGAGCTCGAATGGGGAGGAGGTCTGCCCTTGCTCGTCCTCGGGGCGGAGGTCCGCGGCGAGGTCGCGGTGGCGGAAGGCGCTGGGGGCCGGCGGGCGCTCGCGTTCAAAGCGGACCGCCTCGACCCTGGTGATCGGGAAGATGGCGGCGGCCGGCGATACACCGACTACAAGACCGGCAAGCCGATCTCCGAGGCCAAACGGCCGGACACCCGGCGCCGCCACTTCCTGGCCCGGGTGCGGTCCGGGACCAGCCTGCAGGCGGTGGCCTATGGCCTGGCCGGCGGCCCGGGGGCGAGCGGGCGCTACCTCTATCTCCGACCCGACCTCGACGAGCGCGAGTTCTCGGCCTCCGCCACGGACGCCGACCTCACGGCCGCTTTCCACGCCGCCGTGCAGGCGGCGCTCGGCGCCTGGGAGGCGGGCGCCTTCTTCCCCCGCCTCGTCGATCCCGGAGGCCGCGCGGAGCCGGCGCGCTGCTCCTGGTGCACCGTCGCCGAGGCCTGCCTGCGCGGCGACTCG
Organism: Thermoanaerobaculia bacterium; assembly: GCA_035603315.1. Classification (GTDB taxonomy): domain Bacteria; phylum Acidobacteriota; class Thermoanaerobaculia; order Multivoradales; family UBA5704; genus DATNKQ01. Next base: position 2,339 of record DATNKQ010000513.1, on the reverse strand, counting down.
GGTGCCCGCGGACGGCTCTTCGAGTGGACGATGGCGGCGAAGGAGCCGGTCGCCGGAGACGAGGCTACCGCCGCCTCCGCATTGCTCGGCGTATGGCGCCTTCCCGCCGGCGACGAGGCCGAGGCTCCGGATGCCGCCCTACTGGAGACGGCGTCGGAGACCACCGGATGAAGCCGATCGTCGCCGCTGGCGCCCGGGAGGCCGACCGCGAGGCCCGGCGGGCCGCGCAGAGCCAGTTCACGCGCCCGCTGGTGATCGAAGCCGGAGCGGGCACGGGCAAGACGACGACGCTCGTCGCCCGCGCCCTCGCGTGGTCGCTGGGGCCGGGCTGGGAGCGGGCGCGGGAGGCCGTCTCCAGCGCCTCCGGCGAGACTCCCGCCGACGACCGCATCGCCGCTCAGGCGCTGTCGGGGATCGTCGCCATCACCTTCACCGAGGCGGCGGCAGCCGAGATGGCCGGCCGGGTGGCGCGGGGGCTCGCCATGATGGCCGGGAATGCCGGGAACGGGGGTAGTGCCGAAGCCGCCGAGTTGCCCGCCGGGCTCGATCCACTTCTCCTGCCGCCGCCGGCCGAGCGGCGGCGGCGCGCCCGCGCCCTCGTCGGCACCCTCGACCACCTCGCCGTCCGCACCATCCACGCCTTCTGCCGCGGCCTGCTCGCCACCTTTCCCCTGGAGGCCGGCCTGCATCCCAACCTGACCGTCGACGCCGACGGCCGCATCCTCGAAGCGACCGTCCGCGAGGCCGTCGAGTCGAGCCTCCGCGATGCCTACGGCGACCCCGGCGATGCCGACTTCCTCGCCCTGGCGGCCTGCGGCTATGGGCCGCCGGAGATCCTCGAGGCGCTCATGGTCCTGGCTGGCGAAGGGCTGCCGGCGGCGGCGCTGGCCGGCGATCCTTTCGCGCCCGAGGGCCTCGCCGCCTGGAAGCGCCGGCTCGCTGCCGCCGCCGTCGCCCTCCATCGGCCGCTCGCCGCCCGCCTCCGCGCCGGCGGACGGCGGCAGAACGCCCACTTCATCGAGTCCGGCCTGGCCGTCCTCATCGCGCGGCTGGAGGCGGAGGCGCTCAACCTCGCCGACCTGCCGCGGCTGCGCGGTTGGCTGGAGGAGGCGCTGCCCGGCCGGCTCGCCGACCACGTCAAGAAGTGGGGGAAGGGCAAGCTTACAAGCAAGGCCGAGAAGGAGCTCCTGGGCGAGGTGGGGGACGAGATCGCCGCCGCCGCCGGCGCCCTCTGCCGCCTCCTGGACCACGTGGAGCGGCTCGATCCGGAGCTCCTGGGCCACGCCCGCCGGGCGCTGGCGCCCCTCCTGGCGCGGGTGGAGCGCGACCTCCGGGCCCGCGGCGCCGCCACCTTCAACGCCCTCCTGGCGGGGGCGGCGGCGCTCCTCACTCGCCATCCCGAGGTGCGCGCCCGGGTGCGGCGCGGCATCGATCAGCTCCTCGTCGACGAGTTCCAGGACACCGACCGCCTGCAGTGCGAGATCCTCCGCCTCCTCGCCCTCGACGGCCCGCTGGAGGAGCGGCCGGGCCTCTTCCTGGTGGGCGATCCCAAGCAGTCGATCTACGGCTGGCGGAGCGCCGACCTGGCCGCCTACGACGGCTTCGTGGCGCATGCGGTGGCGGCGGGCGGCGAGGTGCGGTCGCTGGCGGAGAACTTCCGCTCGGTGCCGGCGATCCTCGCCGAGGTCTCGCGGGTGATGGCGCCGGCGATGCGCCAGCGCGCCGGTCTGCAGCCGCGCTTCGAGCCGCTTCTCCCCTGCGAGGAGCGCAGCGCCGACGCCGGCTTTCTGCGTCCCGGCGGAGCTGGCGGGCGGCCCCGTCACGCCGTCGAGTACTGGGTGTCCTGGAAAATGGAAGGCGACGCTGCGGCGAGCGGCCCGCGCACCCGCCCCGGCGAGGCCGCCGAGCTCGAGGCGGCGGCCCTGGCGGCCGACCTCCGCGACCTCCATGCCGAGCACGGGGTGGCGTGGAAGGAGATCGGCGTGCTGCTCCGCAGCCTGGGGTATCTCGAGACCTACCTCGAGGCGCTGCGGCGGGCGGGCATCCCGTTCCGGGTGGGCCGCGACCGCCAGTACTACCGGCGCCGCGAGGTGATCGAGGCCGCCGCCCTCGTCCGCGCGGTGCTGGATCCGGGCGATCACCTGGCTCTCCTCACCGTCCTCCGCTCGCCTCTCGTCGGGGTGCCGGACGCCGCGCTCGTGCCGCTCTGGCGCCACCGCTTCCCGCGCCTCCTCACCGAGCTCTCGCGCCCCCGCGCCGCCTCTCTCGACCGCCTGCGCAGGGTGATCGCCGAGGCCGCCCGCGAGGTGCCGGCCGACGTGCCCGGGCTCGACCGCATC
>DATNKQ010000507.1:0-8946 GCA_035603315.1 Thermoanaerobaculia bacterium | reverse complement strand
TCGCCCTCGGGCTCGGACCGAACGCCATCGCCTGCGCCGGCACCGGCGAGGGAGCGCAGCCGCTGGGCAAGGTCGTGCCGCTCCTGCCGCGCCCGAACTCGGTCCTCGACCAGCTCGGCCACATCCTCGACACCAACCAGCTCTCCGACGCCTTCCTCGGCGTCACCCGGCCGCAGTCGATGGAGCTCGGCGTGGGGCCGCAGTCCTTCCTCCTCCTCATCGCCGCCTTCACCTTCCCGCTCTTCCTCCCGGCGGGGCGGCGGAAGGCCGCCTGGGTGATCTGGTTCCAGATCGTCTTCCAGGGGCTCTTCTGGGTCACCGTCCCCTTCGCCAACCACCACCACGTGTTCGCCAACCTCCGTTATCTGGGAGCGGCCATCGGCTTCGCCTGCGCCGGCGCCGTCGCCGTGGCGGAAGGGTTCGGGGTGGCCTCCAGCTGGATGGCCGGCCTCGCCATCGCCTTCTGCGCCCAGGACATGCTGCAGCTCCACGCCGACATGCCGCGCGAGGTGCGGATGACCATCGCCTTCCTCGACCTCGGCGCGGCGGCGCTCGCCCTCTCGCCCCGCCTCCGCGGCTGGACGCGAAAGCGGGCGCCCGTCCTCGCCGCCGCCGCGCTCCTCGCGGCCGTCCTCGCGGCGCCCCGCCTGGGCTCCTTCCGCATCCACGACCGCGAGCACGCCTTCGCCACCGAGTTCACCGCCCACCAGATCAACGCCGTCCTCTTCGCCGGCGCCTGGCGCTGGCTCGACATGCACGGCGGCAGCGGGACGGTGGCGGTCTCCGGCAGCCCGGCCGTCTACTTCCTCTACCCGGCGATGGGGCCGCGCCTGGAGCGCCGGGTCGTCTACGTGAACATCAACGCCCAGGACTTCCCCGACCCCGCGAGGTACCCCGGCTGCAACCCGCGGGTCGACCCCGACGCCGACGCCTGGCTGGCGAACCTGGCGAAGGCGGACGTGCGCTGGGTCCATCTCCCGCGCTTCCTGCCCTGGGACTTCGCCGTCGAGGCGCGCTGGGCGCGCGAGCGGCCGGGCCTCTTCGCGCAGCGCTACCAGGACGCCAACAACCTCATCTTCGAGTTCCTGCCCACCGCGAATGCGCCCTCGTCGGGAGCTGGCGGCGGGAGCTGACGTGGCGCTCGACCTGAAGGCCCGGCTCTACCGCCGCCTCATCGCGCTGCCGGTGCGGCTGGGATGGCGTCCCAGCCGCGGCGTGCCGCTGGGCGCCCTGACCCGCAAGGGCAGCTTCGGCTACGACGAGGAGGCCGCCATCCGCGCCGCCGTGAGGCAGGTCGCCGACCACACGATGACCACCTTCGAGCGCCTGGCCTCGCTCTGGCAACAGGTCCGCTACCTCGACCGCTACGCCATCGCCGGCGACCTCGTCGAGTGCGGCGTCTGGAAGGGGGGCGCCGCCGGCACCATGGCGCTCGCCCATCTCGCCTCGGCGCCGCGGCCCTCCCGCACCCTCCATCTCTTCGACAGCTTCGAGGGCCTCCCCGAGCCCAGCGCGGAGAAAGACGGCGCCGGCGCCACGCGCTATGCCGCCGACCGCGCCGGCGGCATGCTGAGCCCGATCGACGAGTGCGTGGCGTCTCCCGCCGACAGCCGCGAGCTCCTGGAGGGCCGCATCCACTACCCGCCGGAGCTCGTCGTCTACCACGTCGGTTGGTTCGAGAACACCATCCCGGCGGCGGCGCCGACGCTCGGGCCGATCGCCCTCCTCCGCCTCGACGGCGACTGGTACGAGTCGACCCGGGTCGCCCTCGTCAACCTCTATCCCAAGGTGGTCAAGGGGGGTATCGTGGTGATCGACGACTACGGCCATTGGGAGGGCTGCCGGCGGGCGGTCGACGAGTTCCTGGCGGACCTCGGCGAGCCGGTGCTCCTCAGCCACATCGACTACACCGGGCGCTACTGGGTCCGTACCCACTGAAGGAGCGATGAAGCATGGCCACCATCGAGTTCACCGGCAACTATCAGGACCTCTCGACCGACAAGGGCTACCAGTTCAAGTTCTTCTGCGAGAAGTGCGGCAACGGCTACATGTCGACCTTCAAGACCTCGACGCTGGGCATGGCCGCCTCCGCCATCGAGGTGGCGGGGAACCTCTTCGGCGGCATCTTCGGCCGCGCCGCGAGCGGCGCCTACGAGGTGCAGCGCGCCGTCGGCGGACCGGCGCACGACGCCGCCCTTCACGAGGCGGTGGAGGAGATCCGGCCGCTCTTCAAGCAGTGCACCCGCTGCGGCCATTGGGTCTGCGAGCCGGTGTGCTTCAACAAGAAAGCCGGCCTCTGCGAGACCTGCGCCCCCGACCTCGAGCAGGAGACGGCAGCCGCCCAGGCCGAGGCCGCGAGAGACCAGGTCTTCGAGAAGGCGCATGACGTCGACTGGACCAAGGGGCGGGACCTCTCGGTCGTGGGCGGCGCCATCTGCAAGTCCTGCGGCGCGAAGCTCCAGGGCGGCAAGTTCTGCCCCGAGTGTGGCGCCCCGGCGGTGCAGAAGAAGAAGTGCATGCAGTGCGGCGCCGAGGCTGAGGGCAACCCCAAGTTCTGCCCCGAGTGCGGGCAGAAGTACGCGTAGAAGTTGAAGCCGGACGAGCCCTCTAGGCGGCCGAGAGCCGCTTGACGTGCAGCGAGGGCCGTTTCTTCTCGACCCGCCAGAGGTCGTACTGCACCTGCTGGGCTAGCCAGCTCTCCGCCGTGGTATCGAACGCCAGGGACAACCGGACCGCCATCTCCGGGCTGACTCCCGAGCGTCCATTGACGATCTCCGACAGCGTCCGCCGGCTCACGCCCAAGGCGCGGGCAGCGGCGGTAACGGTCAAGCCGAGCGGCTCCAGGCAGAGAGACTTGAGCACCTCTCCGGGATGGGGCGGGTTGTGCATCTTCATCGGTGCTGAGCCTCAGTGATAGTTCTCGTAGTCGACTTGGTCGATGTCGTTTCCGACAAACACGAATGTAACCTCGCCCTTCTCAGGATACAAGGCTTCGCACGTGCATATCCCATCCCTGGCGCAGGATCCCGCTTGCCCCGGGCAGGGGCTGACCGCCGCCAGGCGAAGCCGGCAGATCCGGCAAGAATCCGGCAAGAATCCGGCAAGTGGCATAGGCGTTCTCAACGCGCGTAGTCTCGCTCCTTCACTTGCGCTTTCAAGGCCGGGCTGACCAAGGCAGCAACTGCAGTACGTACGCTCTCCGGCAATGCAAAGGTAACGTGTGCGCCATCGGGTCGCTCTAGCCTGCCAATGGCGAGCATTAGAAGCTCAGCCTCTTGCGTCTGGAAACTTACGATACCTTCGGTGACCTGCTGCAGAGCCCAGTCCACTAATTCGGCATGACTGACAGCCAGGGGTGGGTCTTGGCACTCGTGCCTTGCCTCACCGTCTAAGACAATACAGATGGCCATTTGGTATGGTTCACAAGTGACAGTGCCTCCAGGTGGCTTCGGACAATTGCAGACATTCTTGACTGGCATGTTAGCTCCTCCGAAGGTGGTAAACACCCTTGTCCATGGTAACTTGGTAGGTGGGAAGCGCGCTCGACCTGTACTTCAACTGACCTAAGGCCTCACGGACCGTAGGTGCCTCAATATCTATTTCAGACAACTTGGTTGCCAACTGTGCTTGGTCGAAGCCATCAAAGTAGATCGTGCGTTGAGCGGCATTCGTAATGGCGCGTGCTGCCTGCTCGAAGGTCCATCCATTAGGAATGCTAAATTTTACCGTTTCGTCCGGCAGGGGATCTGGCGCTGTCACATGAGGTTTTCTAGCATAGGTAAGCCATACGAGGAAAAACAGCGCAAATCCTGCGGTTCCAGAGAGGAATATATTTGTACCACTACCAAGTTTCTGTTGATAGCGGAATAGGGCCTCGCCTGCGAAAAAACCTCCGGCGAAACCGGCGCAGAGCGCCGTGAGGAAGCGAAGATTCTTGTCCGCCTGGTCGTTCAAGTGCACAAACGATGTGAACATTAGAAAGATCACAATAATGGCGATGAAACAGAGGCCAATCCACAGTGATGGTGTCATTCCATTGTCCTCGCGCTTAGTATTTGCAGATTTTTCGCTGTTCTGCTGAGACCTGGGTGATGGAAGAACGCGCACCGACTCTCCTAGGTTGGAAACAAGAACGGTTATGAAGGTGTTGGGTGCTCTAACCTCTATGTCTAAGGGTTTGCCGCCATGAAGCGCAGACAGGATGTACCTTCCCGGAGGGACCAGCACTTGGATGGTTCCTTCAGTGTTAGGTTCAACTTCATGAAAGATGTATTTGTCCAAAGTTGCCAGTGCGAAGATGGTATTCCGAGCTGGACTGAGACCAGAAGGTCCCTCTTGGACGGCTTTTATCGTTAGAGGAACTCTATTCGACACATCCCGGGCAAGGGCAGCAGCAAGTCCGAACGCGAGCATACCTAACCAACGCATTTGAGCCCCCCTCAAAGAGGTGTGCAGAGGTGAGTGTAGTTGGAAACTCTTCGGGTCTCAAAATCGATGCATGCGCACGTGTCAGTATTTCGGCATCATTTTCCGTCCGAGGCATGTTTGACGATCTCCTACAGCGTCCGCCGGCTCACGCCCAAAGCTCGGGCAGCAGCGGTAACGGTCAAGCTGAGCGGCTCCAGGCAGAGGGACTTGAGTACCAGCAGGAGCCGACCGCCGCCCAGGCGAAGCCGGCCACCAGGGAGCCACGTTCTGCATCAGGGAAGCCGGAGGTCATGGTTACCGGGCACCGGCAGGTGGACCCTGCTGCTCAGCAGCACGGCGGCACCCGGTTTCGTGGACACAGATCCCCTTGGGAGAATAGGGGGGGAAGGAGTTCACGATGGGAAAGAGTCGGCGGCCGTATGCGCTCGGTAGCGCGCGAACTCCATCGAGGTGTTGCCGTTGCCGATGCCGGCGTTCAAGACCGTCACCGGCCAGGCGACATTCGGCTCCTTTGGGACTCCCTTAAGCACTGCTAGCTATAGGGGCGCCTGCAGCTTCTGGAGGCGCGGCCAACCGAAGGAGGATTCCACATGAAGCGCCAGCGTTCCCTTCCGGCTGTTCTCCTCTTCGTTCTCCTTGCCGTGCTCGCAGCGATCGCCGCCGCCGCTGAACCGGCATCGTCAACCGGCGCAGTCTTGCCCTGCGGGACGGGCACCGCGGTGGCGCAGCCGGCGGCTCCGGCCTGGGATCCTGCGAACCTCCAGTGCTCTGAGGAGACTGCCGCGCTCATCCCGGCCCCATCGCCGATGGCGGCTCCGCCTTGCCCGCTCCCTTGCAACCCGGGCAACCCGCATAGTTGTACTCCGCCGAGCAAGTGCCGCTCGGTCGGTGGTTGCCTTATCTGTTGGCCGCCGGGCTGAAGTACCGAATCTCCTGCCGAGGATTGGGCGCGGCGGCGGCTCGAGGTGCTGGCAACGGCAGGTCTCCGGGCCCCCCGTGCCTCCGTGGTGCGCAGGTCACATCCGGTTGGCAACCGTGACGAGGCAGGACGCAGTAGGGGTTACCCGAGCTCCGATTGCCGTATGCCCCTTTACGACGACAGAGAAAAGAGAATAGCTGGAGTCATCTGAGTGAATGGGCAGGGACAGGAGGTAGAGACCCTGCAGCTCTTTGATGCCAGTTACGGCAGAGTCCGCCTCCCAAAACCCGGAGACCTCCACAGACTCCGCCACCTCCCAGAACCCGGAGATCTCCATCTCCACAATTTCCCCGATGTTCCGTACGAGCCACACCTTGAACGCTTCTTGTTGCAGCTCCTTCACCTCGAAGCCGCTCCCGTCGCGGACCTCGACGGCGAGGACGAAGCCGCCAGACTGTTTGAGCGCCTGAGCGTTCGCCTGCAGAAGAGCCATCGCGAGCTCCTTTCCTGGGCAGACCGGCGAGATCGCCGGACATAGCTCTGGCGCAGGAGCTCCCTGCTTCGTTACCTGGCAGCTAGCGCGCGCAGGCGTACTTCGACCTGGCGAGGGCGCGGGCGTAGATGGCTTGCGCCGAGGCGTTCGGATGGGCGTCCTCGGCGCTCACGAAGTACCTGTCGCCGGCGCCCGGCGGGAAGTCCACCGAGCCGTCGATCACCTCCCAGCCGCTCTGGCGGCCGATCTCCGTGACCTTGGCGTAGACCCCGGCGAGCGGGCCGAAGTTCTTCGGCTGGTGGAGCTCCGGCATGAGGAAGAGGGTGCCGGGCACGCCGTCGGCCTTGAGCAGGGCGCCGAACTCGCGGAGCGCGCGCTTGGCGTTCTCCCAGCCCGGCAGGCCGTCCTGGTAGAGCCCCAGGTAGTAGGCGTTGAAGTCCTGGAGCTTGGGGTCCGAGTGCTTGAGGAGGCGCGAGGAGGCGAGCGCCAGGAGGGCCGAGTGCCAGAGGAAGGGGTTCTCCGACGGCACGGGGTCGGCCTCGGCGTCGTTGAACGAGAAGCCGAGGATCACCCATTCGGGGCGGAGCTGGCGGATCGTCAGCCGGTAGCGGGCGAATTCCATCGAGGTGTTGCAGTTGCCGATGCCGGCGTTCAGGACCGTCACCGGGCGGGCGCCGGCCCGCGGGCAGGCCTCGGCGAGGAGGTGCTCGAGCTGGTCGGGGAAGGTCTGCCCCTCAGGGACGCCCCAGCCGAAGGTCAGCGAGTCGCCGACGGCGATCGCTAATCGCCGGCCGCGATTCCCGGGCCGGCGGTGCGCCTCCGTCGCCGGATCGGCGCGGCGGAAGCCGTGCTCGTCGGTCCGCACCGTCGCCCCCATGAGCTGGGCCGCGGCGTTGGACCGCTGCTCCTCGACGACGCCGGGCAGCTGCGAGACTTTTTTGATGGTGCGGGCGTAGCTCCACATCTCGACGTCGTAGACGCTCAGCCAGTGGCGCGACAGGAGGCGCAGCGCCGCCTCTCCGACAAGGAAGAAGAAGCCCAGCGACAGGACGAGGACGAGGAAGCCGAGGAGTCTCTTGTTCATGACGGGAGGAGGATCGGGCCGCCCGAGGGCGGCGGGACTATAGCACTCTGGGGGTTGTCTCCTCGACCCCGCGGAGCCCCACGATCGGGGCCTCCGCTCCCTCGGCTCCCAGCCCTACGAGATCGAGCAGCTTGAGCGCGTTGACGGTCGTCGCCACGCCGGAGCGCATCTTGTAGTCGAAGGTCATCACCGTCCCCTCCGGCCCGGCCGTGAAGCTCTCGCGGAAGTGCACCGGGCGGCAGGCGGCGAGCAGCTCGGGGATGCCGGCGAGCGCCGTGTCGTGGGTGGAGACCGCCCCCAGGGCGCCGCGCGACAGCAGGTGGACGAGCACCCGCTTGACGGCGATCTGCCGCTCCTCGCTGTTGGTGCCGCGGAGCACCTCGTCGAGCAGGTAGAGGAGCGTCCGGCCCTCGGCGCCGGCGCGCTCGGCGGCGTCGACCACCCGCCGGATGCGCTGCAGCTCGGCGAGGAAGAAGGAGACGCCGTCGGCGAGCGAGTCCTCGACGAGGATGCTGGTGGCGAGCGTCAGGGGCGGCAGGCTCAGGGCGGCGGCGCAGACCGGTCCGCCGGCCTGCGCCAGGACGGCGTTGGCGCCGATCGCCCGCAGGAGCGTGCTCTTGCCCGACATGTTGGAGCCGGTGACGAGGAGGAAGGTGCCGGGCGGTCCCAGCGTGACGTCGTTGCCCACCCGCGTCTTCGCCGGCAGCAGCGGATGGCCGAGCTCGCGCGCCGCGAAGAGCGCCGGCTCGCGCGGGGCGACCTCGGGGAAGGCCCAGCCGGGGTTGTCGTGGCGCAGGCCGGCGAGCGCAGCCAGGGCTTCGAAGTCGCCCAGGGCGGCGAGCCAGCGGCGGGCTTGGCCGCCGAAGTCGCGCTGCCAGCGCTCGAGGAGCCAGAGGACGTGGAAGTCCCACAGCAGCAGGAGCTGGAGCGGCAGGTGGAGGAGCGCCGAATGCCGGGAGTCGGAGAGGACGACGCGGCGGTGAAGGAGGTCCATGGCTCGGTGGGCGCGGTGCGCCGGCAGGCCTCCAGCGGCGAGCTCCTTTTCGATGTCCACCAGCCGCGGGCTGGCGAAGCGCCGCCCGTCGAGGAGGGCGAGGGCTGTCGCATAGAGCTGGAACTCCCCCTCGCGGGAGGAGATGCGGTTGAAGGTGTGGCTCATCCGCTTCGCGTAGGCCTGGCTGAGCGCCAGGTTGATCCCCACGAGGAGCGCCGGGCTCCACGCCAGCACGCCCGGCAGCCCGAAGACCGCCGCGATGCCGAGGCCGACGGTCGCCGCGGCGAGGGCGCGGGCGCCCCAGATCAGCGCCGGCCCCATCCAGGGGCGGTCCTCCGCCCAGCGGAGGAAGGGCTCGGTGTCGGGCGCGACCTTCTCCATCGGCCGGGCGCTGACCTCGAGCTGCTGCCGCAGGTCGAGCTCGGGCGCCAGCTCGGCGACGGCCGCCTGCCGGCGGACGATCTCCCCGGGGTCGGCGGGCGCGAGGAGCCAGGCAGCGAGGGCGGCTTTGCCGGGCGGGGTATGGGCGGTGCCCAGGAGGTGGAAGAGTGAGGCCCGGCCGAGGAGGTTGAGGTCGCGGGCCTCCGGCGGCGGCGGGACGTCCTCGTGGAGGCGGGGGAGCGGCAGCGACGGCCAGTCGCGCTCCATCCGCCGCAGGGCCTCGTCGTTGACCGCCGCCAGGTCGCCGAAGCGGCGCTCTGCGCGGATCACCCGCTCGTGGATCCCCACCAGCGCGACGAAGACGGCGAAGGCGACAGCGGCGCCGGCCACCCAGCCGAGAACGGGCGAACCGGCCTCCAGCACGATCGCCAGGAGGCAGAGGGCGAAGACGAGGAAAGCGGCGAAGCGCGCGATCGAGATGCGCAGCGAGCGCCGCGCGAGGCGCTTCTCTTCGGCTGTGAAGTCCGCGCGGCGCTGGCGGTAGACGGCCTCGACGGCAGAGCTATCCGTGTTCACGGTCATTCCTGGTGGCCTCTGGGGCAGGGGCCTGTTGGCTTTTTATGTAGGGGCGGGGCTTGCCCCCTCCC
>DATNKQ010000493.1:0-7486 GCA_035603315.1 Thermoanaerobaculia bacterium | reverse complement strand
CCGCCCTGCCGCAGCGCGAGCGGGTGCTGACGCCGCAGACGAGCTTCCTAGTGACCTCGGTGCTCCAGGGGGTGCTCGACCGTGGGACCGCCCGCGGCGCCCGCGCCCAGGGGGTCGAGGGCGAGCTCGCCGGCAAGACCGGCACCACCAACGACCAGCGCGACAGCTGGTTCGCCGGCTATTCGCCGGACCGCGCGACGGTGGTTTGGGTCGGCTACGACGACAACTCGCCGACGCGGCTGTCGGGCGCGCGCGCCGCCGTCCCCATCTGGAGCCGCTTCACCACCGCCGTCCGCCCTTCCGGCGGCTATCCAACCTTCCCCCAGCCGTCCGGCATCACGACGGCGGTGATCGACCCGTCGACCGGTCTCCTCGCCACCGAGTATTGCCCGACGGTCCTCACCGAGGTCTTCCCCGAGGGGCAGGTCCCCGCCGAGCTCTGCAACCGCCATCAGGGCTGGGCCCCCGAGCAGTTCGCCCTGGCGCAGGGCCTGCCCGACCGCGAACGCGAGGGCGACCGGATCGGCCCCTCCGACGAGCGCGGGGAGGAGCGGCCGAGATCGGTGGAGCCCGGGGAGGCCAGGAGCGAGAAGCGGCACCCCTTCCGGCGCTGGCTGCGCCGGTTCTTCGGCGGCGACGAGGAGCCCAAGCCGCCGCCGGCCCGCGGCGATGGCGGCGGCGCCGATAGGGATCAGGGAGATCAGGGAGACCACGGCGACGGTCCGGGGAAGGCCCCGCGGTAGCGCCCGGTGCCCTCCCGATCGGGTATCATCGTCTGCTTGCGCTCGCCGCGGCTCCCGCGGATCCTAACCGTGGGGGCCGGCGGCGCGAGCGCACCGGGCGGCCGATGCCAAAGAGTCCTTCCATAGAAGTCCGACGCGCCCGCACCCACAACCTCAAGGGCATCGATTGCCGGGTGCCGCACGGCGCGGTGACGGTGGTCACTGGCCCTTCCGGCGCCGGCAAGTCGTCGCTCGCTTTCGACACCATCTTCGCCGAAGGGCAGCGCCGCTTCGTCGAGTCGATGTCGACCTACGCGCGCCAGTTCCTGGACCAGATGGAGCGCCCGCCAGTCGATGCCGTCGACAACGTGCTGCCGGCGGTCGCCCTGGAAGCCAAGAACGCGGTCAGGAACGCGCGCTCGACGGTGGGGACCATCACCGAGATCCACGACGTCCTGCGCCTCCTCTTCACCCACCTGGGAGTCGTCGTCTGTCCGCGCGGGCACGGTCCGGTGAAGAGCTACGCCCCCGAGGAGGCGGCGGCCGAGCTCGCCGCCGGCGCCGCCGGCGAAGCGTTCACCCTGGTGGCGCGGGTGCCGCGACCGCCGCGGGGGGCCGACGAGGCCCTCCGCGAGCTGGTGCGCCAGGGGTTCCTGCGCCGCCTGGCGGCGGGCGCCGGCGGGGAGCAGGGGGATGAGATCGTCCGCATGGCGCCCAAGGAGAAGTGGCCGGCCCGTCTCGATCCGCTCCCCCTGGTGCTCGGCCGCTTCCGGGCCCGCGGGCAGACCGCTGCCGGGGACGAGACGGCAGCGCGCATCGTCGCCACCATCGAGGAGGCCTATCGGCTGAGCGGCGGGCGGGTCGAAGCGCGGGACGCCGCACCCGGGGGCGCCGTCCGCTTCTTCGGCCGCGAGCTCGCCTGCACCATCTGCGGCGAGGCGCTCCGCCGGCCGACGCCGCCCCTCTTCTCGTTCAACTCGCCGCTCGGCGCCTGCCCCGTCTGCCAGGGCTTCGGCCGGGTCATCGGCATCGATCGCGAGCGCGTCGTCCCCGATCCCCGCCGCACGCTCGCCGAGCGCCCCTTCGCGCCGTGGAACACCCCCGCCTACGAGGAGCTCTACGACGAGCTGCTCGCCGAGTGTGGACGGCGCGGCATCCCCACCGACCGCGCCTGGCGGGAGCTGCCGGAGACGGTCCGGCAGTGGGTGTGGAGAGGCCAAGGGAAGTTCGTCAACCTCGAAGACTTCTTCCGCTGGCTGGAGCAGCGGACCTACAAGGTGCACGTGCGCGTGCTGCTCGCCCGCTACCGCTCCTACACTCCCTGCCCGCAGTGCGGCGGCACCCGCCTGAAGCCGGAGGCGCTGGCGGTCCAGGTCGCCGGGTTGTCGCTCCCCGAGCTGACCGCCAAGAGCGTCGAGCAGCTGCGGGCCTGGCTCCAGGGGCAGCGCTGGACGCCGCGCCAGCGGGAGGTCGCCGCTCATCTCATCGAGGAGCTCGGCGAGCGAGTCGAGGTGCTCCACCGGGTTGGCCTCGACTACCTATCGCTCGACCGCCAGGCGCGCACCCTCTCCGGCGGCGAGACGCAGCGCATCCACCTGGCCGCCGCCCTGGGTTCCGGACTCACCAGCACGCTCTACGTCCTCGACGAGCCCACCATCGGGCTCCATCCCCAGGACAGCGGCAAGCTCCTCGAACTCCTCCGCGACCTGGCGGCGCGGGGCAACACGGTGCTGGTCGTCGAGCACGACCGCACCATCATCCGCGGTGCCGACCACGTCATCGACCTCGGGCCGGCGGCGGGGGAGCACGGAGGGGAGGTGGTGGTCGAAGGACCGATCGGCGCCATCCTGGCGAGCGAGCTGTCGCTGACCGGGCGCTATCTGCGCGAGCGCGCCCCTACTCCGGCAAGGAACCACGTCGCCCGCTTCCGCCGCGAGCGGGGCCGCGAATCGCTCGACGACGAGCTCGCCGGCCTGCCGCGGGTGCGCGTGCGGGGCGCCCGCGCCCACAACCTCCGGGACGTCGACGTCGACCTCCCGCTGGGGGCGCTGGTGGCGGTCACCGGGGTCTCGGGGTCGGGGAAGTCGACGCTCGTCGAGAACGTCCTCTACGGCACCTATCAGCGCTCGCGCGGGGTCGTGGACGTCGAGCCGGGCGGCTGCGACGAGCTCTCCGGCCTGGCCGAGCTTACCGACGTGACGCTTGTCGACCAGAGGCCTCTCGGCCGCTCCAGCCGCTCGAACCCCATCACCTACATCAAGGCCTACGACGAGATCCGCAAGCTCTTCGCCGCCTCTCCCGACGCCCGCGCGCGCGGCATCACGCCGGCGCACTTCTCGTTCAACGTCGAGCGCGGGCGCTGCCCGGCGTGTCAGGGAACGGGGGTCACCGAGGTCGACATGCAGTTCATGGCCCCGGTGACGGTCCCTTGCGACCGCTGCCAGGGGCACCGCTTCCGGCCCGAGGTGCTGGCGGTGCGCTGCCGCGGCCGGAACATCGCCGAGACGCTCGAGCTCACTGTCGACGCCGCGCTCGCCATCTTCGCCGATCAGCGGCGGCTCTGCCGCCGCCTGAGGACCCTGGCCGAGGTGGGCCTAGGCTACCTCCGCCTCGGCCAGCCGACCTCGACCCTCTCGGGCGGCGAGGCGCAGCGCCTCAAGCTGGCGAGCTTCCTCGACCGGCCGGCCGGCGACGGGCGCCGGCTCTTCCTCTTCGACGAGCCGACGACGGGCCTCCACCTGGCCGACATCGACCTCCTGTACCACACCCTCCGCCGGCTGGTGCAGCGGGGGGACGGGGTGGTGGTCGTCGAGCACAGCCCCGACCTCATCGCGCGTGCCGACTGGATCGTCGACCTCGGACCGGGGGGTGGCGTGCACGGGGGAGAGCTCCTCTACTCCGGTCCCCTCGAGCCCTTCCTCTCGCACGTCGAGAGCCCCACCGCCGACGAGCTGCGGCGGCACCTCAAATGGCCGGAGCCGGCGCTCGCCGCCGCCCGCTGAGAGCCGGTCAACTATGACTTGCGCAGCGAGGAACAGCTCTTGCAGCGACGCTGCCGGACGGCTGGCGCTCTGATATGATTTCACCCTCAGATTCCAACTGCGGCTCGGGGCATGGTTCGGGAGCGGACGACGTGGAGGCCAGGTCCATCGAGGGTGGGGAAGGGTGGTTTCTCGAGCTCGAGGAGCGGCGGGTCGAGCTGCGGGAAGGCGAGGTCACCGTAGGCCGCAGCCGGAGCTGCGGCGTCGTCCTGCGCGACCCCAGCGTGAGCCGTGGTCACGCCCTCCTGTCGGTGACCCCCGTCCGCATCGCCATTCAGGACATGCGGTCCAGCAACGGCACCTACCTGAACGGCCGGCGGCTGGAAGCGGAAACAGAGCTGGCGGACGGCGACCGCCTGGTCATCGGCGAGACCGAGATCTACCTGCGGCGGGCGCTGCGCCCACCCGGCGGAGGGGTGGCCGCCGCCTCCTCGGAGGTGCTGCCGATCGGCGAGGCGGGCTCGCTCTCGGAATCGTGGGAGCGCACCCACCTGCGGTCCGGCGCCGCGGCGTCTTCCGAGCCGCCGGACGCCGCGCTGGAGCCGCCGACGGCCCGCCCCTCGGAGCTGCCGATGTCGGTCCGCGAAGCAGAGGGCGCGGCGACTCCCCCCGAACCCCGGCCCGCGGTGCCACCGGCCAGTGCCTCGGCGCCCAAGCCCGGCGGCATCCTGAGCCGCCTGGCGGCCCTTTTCCGTGGCCGCGGCTGAAAACCGCGGCCGGCTTGCAGCTGGGGAGGGTCCTGACTAGGATGACTGGGATGGAGAGCATCCGGCAGCCTTCCCTGCGCCCCGCCAGGTGGTGGATCGGCACCCTGGCCGGAATCTTCCTGGGCCTGGTGCTCCTGCTCGCCGCCGGGGCGAAGGCGCTCGACCCGCGCGCCTTCGCCGCCCAGATCCACGCCCAGAAGCTCGACGTCCTGGTCTCTCCGAACACTCTCGCGCTGGCGGTCGTGGCGCTGGAGGTGGGGCTCGGCCTGGCGCTCGTCCTCGGGGTGCGCCGGCTCTGGGTGTTGGTGCCCGCCGTCCTCCTGGTGGCCTTCTTCCTCTTCTTGACCGGCCGCGACTACTGGCGGACCGCCCACGGCGTCGTCCCCGAGGCGGCCGGCTGCGGCTGCTTCGGCAACCTCGTCCAGCGCTCTCCCGCCGAAGCCTTCTGGGAGGATCTGGCGCTCCTCGTCCCGGCGCTCCTGCTCTCCTTCGTCGGCCGCGGAGCCGCCGGCTCCGATCCCACTCCGCCGGCCGGCCGGCGCGGCGCCTTCCCGGTGGTGCGGACCGCCATCGTCCTCGCGCTCACCGGCGCCGCCACGCTCTTCGCCTGGAAGGCGCCGGACCTGCCCCTCGACGACCTGGCGACCCGGCTGCGGCCAGGCACCGAGATCGCCGGCATCTGCGCCGGCGCCGGCGAGAACAGGGTGTGCATGGACTCCATCGCCTCCGAGCTCCAGCACGGGAGGCACCTGGTGGTGCTGGCGGATCTCGACGATCCGGCCTTCCAGCGGTCGGTGGGCGCTCTCAACGCCTACGCCTCCGGCGGGCAGGGTCCGACCCTCTGGGTGATCTCGGCCGCCACGCCGCAGCAGCATCAATCATTCTACTGGCGGTTCGGACCGACCTTCCAGATGCGGGAGGCGCCGGCCGCTCTCCTGCAGCCGCTCTATCGCCGCCTGCCGCGGGGCTTCGCCGTCGAGGAGGGCCGCGTGACTCACACCTATACCGGGCTGCCGCCCCTGCCGCCATCCACCGCCGCCGACCCGGCCTGAAACGCGACTTCAACCGAAGAGGTTCCGAGATATGACGCACACGAGAGCTCTCCGCCGCGCCTGCCGCCCGCCGTTCGCGGCACTCCTCCTGCTGCTGGCGTTCGCCGCCGCCGGACCGGCGGGCGCCCAGGGCGTCCCGAGCGACTCGGTGCTGCGGGATTTCCATCGCATCGGCGACTACGTCCTGGAGGTCGACGGCAAGGACGTGCCGGCTGCCGAGATCTATCAGACCGAACGGGTGCCGGCATTCCTCATCATCACTTCGGCGCTGCCGTCGCCCGTGATGCTGACGCCGCGGACCTCGGCGGTCGAGACCGTCCAGCTGATGAAGGTGGCCAAGCAGAAGGACGGCACCGTCGACCTGCTGGCCGACGCCATCCTCGCTCCACAGGGGCAGTTCACCGTCGTGGCGGACGGGGTGAGCTTTGCCGTCGACGGCCATCGGGCCGCGCTCAAGGCCAAACCACCCCTCCTGGGCCTCAAGCGCTCGGCCGACCTCAAGGCTTACAGCCCCAGCTATGCCGAAGGGGAGCGCGCCTATCGGCCGGACGTCCAGGCCCTCGCCGCCCTGCGCAAGTCCCCGACGCCGGCGACGGTGCGCGTCTTCTTCGGTTCCTGGTGCCCGCACTGCAAGAAGTTCGTCCCCAACATCCTGCGGGTGGAGGACGAGCTCAAGGGGTCGAAGATCCGGTTCGAGTACTTCGGGCTGCCGCAGGAGGGCCTGGTGAACGACCCGGAGGCCAAGAAATTCAAGATCAACGGGGTGCCCACCGGCATCGTCTTCATCAACGGCAAGGAGGCCGGACGCCTGGTCGGCAACGCCTGGAACGCGCCGGAGGCCTCGCTGAAGACCATCCTGCGGCCTGCCGGCGGAGCGACCAGCAAGGGGCGTTGAGCGTCGATCAGACGGTGAGCTCGGCGATCCCGGCAAGCGCGGCGAGCGGGTCGATCCCCCCGTTGTGCCAGCTGGCGTCGGGGCTCTGCAGCTCGCCCGGCTCCGCGAGCCGCGAAACCCCCAGGGCGGTGAGCCCGGCGGCGAGCTGCCGGGCTTCCTCTCCGGCGATACCGGCCATCGCCACTCCCTGGAGCCGTCCTCGCCAGGGGGCGAGGATGGCGGGCAGGCGCGCGAAGTCGGCCAGCGGGTGGATGCGCACGGTGCGGAGACCCGGGGACGGCTGCAGGGTCGGCTCGGGCTCGACGATCACCGTCCCCTGAGCCAGCGGTCGCGCCGCCAGCCCCGGCGGCGCCAGGCCCCTCATCTCCGCCTCGAGCCTCACCTGTTGGACCGCCACTGCCGCCGCGTCGAGCGGCCCGGGAGGCCATTGGCGGGCCAGCCGGGCGAGCGCCTCCGCCAGGAGCCGCGCCAGCTCCAGCGCGTCTCCAGTGGTGTAGACGGCGGCGATCGAAAGGCAGCCCCGCTGGTCAAAAAGCGCCACGTCGCGGGCGAGGCCTTCGGCCGCCCGCTCGAGGGCGGCCCCCGAACCCACTGCCGCAAGGCTGATCTTCGGGCCGTAGCCGAGGACCTTCCCCGGCGCGCGCCGCTCGAGATCCTCGATCATGGCGTGCTCGCCGTAGGCGAGGATCGTCCTCGCCCCCGCCAGAAGTGGCGCCTCGATCTCCGCCTCGCCCCCGCGCCAGGTCAACGCTGCGACGGCCCTCTCCAGCCTCGGCTCCCGCGCCGCCAGGGCGGCGACGAAGGCCGGCGCGAAGAGCGGCTCGGCCGAGGGCGACTTGAGGAGCACCGGCCGCCGGAGGGCGAGCGCCGGGAGGAGCGGCTGGACGGCGAGAGCGGGGAGGTTCGCGGCCAGCACCACCAGGACCGGTCCATCCACGGCCGGGGGGCCGACGGAACGGGCGCGCGCCAGGAGGGCCGTCGCGGGTCCCCGCCGGACTCCACCCAGGACCGCTTCGAGGCCGGCCGCGAGCCCCTGAGGCGAGAGGTTACAGAGGCGGGCGAGGGCGGG
>DATNKQ010000473.1:0-3925 GCA_035603315.1 Thermoanaerobaculia bacterium | reverse complement strand
CCCCGGCCGGCGGTGCCGATCGCCGCCCGCCGCCACTTTCTGCTCCTCTTCGACCTCTCCTTCTCCGAGCCGAGCTCGATCGTCAAGGCGCGGCAGGCGGCCAAGGACCTGGTCTTGAAGAGCCTGACGCCGGCGGACCTCGTGGCGGTGGCAACCTACGCCGCCTCGGGAGGGGCGAAGCTCGTCCTCGGCTTCACCTCCGATCGCTACCAGATCGAGGTGGCGGTCGACACCCTGGGCCTGCCCCAGCTCGTCGACCGCGAGCCCGATCCCCTGGGGGTGATGCTGACGTCGTCGAGCTCCGACCTGCCGGCCTCCGCCATGACCGGCGGCGGCGGCGCCGCCGCCGCGGAGGCCATGGCGGCCGTCAAGACGGAGATCCTCGACCAGCTCCAGGTCTTCGCCCAGGCGGAGACCCAGACCACCCGCGAGGTGCAGAAGAACCGCGTCACCGCCTTCACCCGCTCCATGGGCGACCTGGCGCGGGTGATGAACAGCGTGCAGGGGCGCAAGCACGTGGTCTACCTCTCCGAGGGCTTCGACAGCTCGCTGATCCTGGGGACGACCGACGCCCAGGCCATCAACGACACCAACGCCGCCGTCGAATCGGGCGAGGTGTGGAAGGTCGACTCGGAGCAGCGCTACGGCAGCACCAAGACGGGGAGCGACCTGACCAAGATGTTCGAGGAGTTCCGCCGCGCCGACTGCACCATCCAGGCGGTCGACATCGGCGGCCTGCGGGCGGCCGGCAGCCAGGCGCCCGGCCGCGCCTCCGGCGAAGAGAGCCTCTTCATGATGGCCAACGAGACCGGCGGCGAGCTCTACCGCAACTTCAACAACCTCTCGGACGCCATGGCGAAGCTGCTCGAACGCACGAGCGTCACCTACGTGCTGTCGTTCCAGCCCGCCAACCTGGCCGTCGACGGCAAGTACCATCAGCTCAAGGTCAAGCTCAAGAACGACCGCGGCATGCGGGTGGTCTTCCGGCCCGGCTACTACGCTCCCCGCCCCTACGCGCAGCAGAGCCGGCTGGAGCGCCAGCTCGCCGCCGCCGGCCTCATGCTCGGCGGCGCGCCGGGCGGTAAGATCGCCACCTCGGTGCTCGCCCCGGCGTTCGAGGTCGCCGGCCAGAAGGCCTACGTGCCGGTGCTCATCGAGGTGGACGGCGCCGGCCTCCTGAACGGCGCCAAGGACGTGGCGCAGGCCGAGATCTACGCCTACGCCATGGACAACCAGGGGGCCATCCAGGACCACTTCGGGCAGAACCTCGGCCTCGACCTGAAGAAGGTGCGGGCGGCGCTGCAGCAGGGCGGCCTCAAGTTCTACGGCCACCTGGACCTGGCGCCGGGCCAGTACGTGGTGCGGGTGGTGGTGCGCAACGGCCAGTCGGGCGAGGCGAGCGTCAGCGCGGTGCCGGTCACCGTGCCCGCCGCCGACCAGCGGGCCTCGCTCCTGCCGCCGCTCTTCCCCGACGCCGCCGGCAAGTGGCTGATCATCCGCGAGAGCGGCGGCCGCGAGAAGCTGCGCGACCTGCCCTATCCGTTCATGCTCAACGACGCTCCGTTCGTCCCGGCGGCGCGGCCGGTGGTGCCGGCGAACTCGGAAGCGTCGCTCTACCTGATGGGGTACGGGCTGGGCAAAGGCGCGCTCGAGGTCGAAGGCCAGGTCTTCGGGCAGGACGGCTCGCAGAAGTCGGGCGCGCAGATGGCGCTGCGGTCGCGCTCGGGCGCCGGCGCGGCGGGGCTCACGGGCCTCGTCGCCTCGTTCCGGCCGGGCGGCCTGGCGGCGGGGGATTACACCCTGGTGGTCACCGTCGTCGATCCCGCCTCCCACCAGCGCCAGTCGAGCTCCATCCCCTTCGTCGTGCCGGCAACAGGAGGCTCCCGTGGCTAGCCAGAGCAGAACGACGTCCCTTCTCGCCTTCGCCGTCCCCGCCGCCCTCGCGGCGCTCGTGACGGTTACCGCGACCGCCGCCGGAAGCGAGAAGCAGAGCTTCAACGAGGTCACCTCGGTCACCGCCGTCGAGGTGCCGGTGTCGGTGATCAACAAGGACGGCAAGCCGGTGCGCGGCCTGACCGCCGCCGACTTCGAGATCTACGACGGCCGCAGCCAGCAGAAGGTCACCGGCTTCGACGTCGTCGACCTGAGCGCGCTGCCCAAGGAGGAGCCGGGCGCCGCCCCTAGCCAGGCGACGCCGATCGCCGCCCGCCGCCACTTCCTCCTCCTCTTCGACCTCTCCTTCTCCGAGCCCAGCTCGATCGTCAAGGCGCGGCAGGCGGCCAGAGAGCTGGTGGAGAAGGGGCTCACCCCGGCGGACCTCGTGGGGGTGGCGACCTACGCCGCCTCGGAGGGGGCGAAGCTGGTGCTCGGCTTCACCTCCGACCGCCGCTCGGTGGCGCTCGCCATCGACACGCTGGGCCTGCCGCAGCTCGTCGACCGCGAGCCGGACCCGCTGGGCGTCCTCGTCAGCGCCCCGAGCTCGTACGGGCCTTCGGGGGGCGGCGGCCCCGCCTCGCCCGCCAAGGTGGCCGGCCTCACCAAGGAGCTCTCGGACACCCTGGTGACCCTCGCCAAGCAGGAGGCCCAGGCCGGCCGCGAGGTGCAGAACAACCGGGTGACCGCCCTCACCCGCTCGCTCGGCGACCTGGCGCGGCTGATGAACAGCGTGCAGGGCCGGAAGCACGTGGTCTACCTCTCCGAGGGGTTCGACAGCTCGCTGGCGCTGGGGACGACCGACGCCAAGGCCATCGACGACACCAACCAGGCGCTCCAGTTCGGCGAGATCTGGAAGGTCAACTCCGACGAGCGCTACGGCAGCACCAAGGTGTCGAGCGACCTGACGAAGATGTTCGAGGAGTTCCGCCGCGCCGACTGCACCATCCAGTCGGTGGACATCGGCGGCCTGCGCGCCGCCGGCAGCCAGGCGCCCACCCGTGCCTCCGGCGAAGAGAGCCTCTTCATGATGGCGCACGAGACCGGCGGCGAGCTCTACCGCAACTTCAACAACCCCGCCGAGGCGATGGCGAAGCTCCTCGAGCGCACGAGCGTCACCTACGTGCTGTCGTTCCAGCCCACCGACCTGGCGGCCGACGGCAAGTACCACAAGCTCAAGGTGAAGGTGAAAAACGACCGCGGCATGCAGGTCGTCTACCGGCCCGGCTACTACGCGCCGCGCCCCTTCGCCCAGCAGAGCCGCTTGGAGCGCCAGCTCGCCGCCGCCGGTCTCATGCTGGGCGGCGCGCAGGGGGGGCGCATCGCCACCTCGGTCCTCGCCGCGCCGTTCCAGATCGCCGGCCAGAAGGCCTACGTGCCGGTGCTCATCGAGGTTGACGGCGTCGGCCTCTTGACGGCCGCCAAGGACGTGGCGCGGGCCGAGATCTACGCCTACGCGCTCGACAACCTGGGAAACATCCACGATCACTTCGCCCAGAACCTCGGCCTCGACTTGAAGAAGGTCCGCGCCGCCCTGCAGCAGGGCGGGCTCAAGTTTTACGGCCACCTCGACCTCGATCCCGGCCAATACGTGGTGCGCGTTCTGGTGCGCAACGGCGACTCCGGCGAGGTGAGCGTCACCGCCGTCCCCCTCTCCGTGCCGGCGTCCGGCCCGCAGCAGGCAGCCCTCCTGCCGCCGCTCTTCCCCGAGGCGACCGGCAAGTGGCTGATCGTGCGCGAGAGCGGCGGCCGCGAGAAGCTGCGGCAGGTGCCCTACCCGTTCATGCTCGGCGACCAGCCCTTCGTGCCGGCGGCGCGGCCGGTGCTGACCGCCAACTCGGAGACCCAGCTCTACCTCATGGGTTACCAGCTGGGCGGCGGCGCGCTGCAGGTGGAAGGCCAGGTCTTCGGTCTCGACGGCGCGCAGAAGCAGGGGGCGCAGGTCGCCCTGAAGCAGCGCGGCGCCTCCGGCGTCGCCGGCCTCGAGCGGCTC
>DATNKQ010000460.1:0-4740 GCA_035603315.1 Thermoanaerobaculia bacterium | reverse complement strand
GTCGGCGTTCAGCTGACCCCGCTGCAGCAGGCATGGGTGGGGAACTTGCGGCGGATCCTGCTGCTGCTGCTGTCCGGAGCCGCGCTCGTGCTGGTCATGGCCTGCGCCAACGTCGCCAGCCTGTTGCTCACCCAGGCCATCGAGCGGCGGCAGGAGATCTCGGTGCGCACGGCGCTCGGCGCCAGCCGTCTGCGGCTGGCGCGCCAGCTCCTCACCGAGAGCCTGCTGCTGTCTCTCCTCGGCTGTGCCGGCGGCCTCCTCCTCGCGCTGGCCGCCACGCGCCTGCTCGACATGGTGCAGGCCGCTGGTCTGCGCAGCTTCGTGCACGTCGGGCTCGATGCGCGCGTGGTCGCCTTCGCAGTCGCCGTCTCGCTGCTCTGCGGCGCCGGCTTCGGCCTGGCTCCTCTCTGGGCCGCCTGGCGCACCAATGTCGCCGGCGTGCTGAAGGAAGGGACGAGAGGATCTCCCCGCCAGCGGTTGCAGAGCGTTCTGGTCGCCGCCGAGGTGGCCCTCGCGCTGGCTCTTCTCGTCGGCGCCGGCCTGAGCGTACGCGGCTTCCAGAAGCTGCAGAGCACGAGGCTCGGCTACCGCACCGATGTCCTAACGATGCGCCTCGACATCGGCGACAAGCACTACTCGGACGAGAGCGCCGTCCTGCAGCTCCTGCGCCGGCTCGACGAGCGCCTCGGCGCGCTGCCCGGCGTGCAATCGGTGGGCCTCGAAGGCCCCGGTCTGCCCACTCTGAGCTCGGACGAGGCCGGTTTCACGGTGGAGAACCGCGACCCCGCCGAGGACGCCAGCTTCAGCCTCGCCATGCATCACGTCAGCCCTGGCTACTTCTCGACTCTCGGCGTGCCGTTGCTGCAGGGCCGTTTCTTCACGGCTGGCGACGACCAGAAGGCGGAGACCTGGTCCGTCGTCGTCGGAGCCGGCACGGCGAGGCGGCTCTGGCCGGATGGCGACCCTTTGGGCAAGCGGGTGAAGATCGGCCGGCGCGACTTCAAGTTCCCCTGGTTCAAGGTGATCGGGGTGGTGGGGGACGCGCGCCACCTGGGACTGGCGACGGACCGGGACCAGTGGCGGCAGGAGCCCCAGGACGTCTACTTCACGGCCCTGCAGTTTCCGCCCAAGGCGCCGCCCCAGGTCAACATCCTGGTGCGTCCGGCCAGCGGCTTCGACGCCGCGGTTCTGGCTACGCCGGTGCGCCGCGAGATCGCCGCCATCGACCCCGGGTTCGCGGTCTACGACACCTCGACCCTCGCCGAGCGCCTGCAGAAGCAGACGGCTCGGCCGCGGCTGCTGGCGCGGCTCATGACCGTCTTCTCTCTGCTGTCGCTGGTGCTCGCGGCGGTGGGGATCCACGGCATCGTCGCCAACTCCGTAACCCGTCGCACTCGCGAGATCGGCATCCGAATCGCGCTGGGGGCCGACCGTGGCGCGGTCGTCGGCTGGATCGTGAAGCGCGCCGCCCTGCTGGCGCTGGCGGGGATCGCCGCCGGCCTGGGCGTAGCGGCGATCCTCTCCCGGCTGATGGAGCATCAGCTCTACGGCCTGCCGTCGATCGACCCTCCCGCTTTCGCCGGCGGCTCCATCTTGCTGCTAGGGATCGCGGTGTTGACCAGTTGGCTGGCGGCGCACCGTGCATCGCGAATCGAGCCCTCGGCGGCGCTGCGCGCCGAGTGACCAAGCCGCCCCGTCGACTCTTTCCTTGGAGGAACGCGCATGAAACTGCACATCCGCTGGCTGGCCGTGCTGGGTGCCCTGATCTGCCTTCCCTTGATCGTTCAGGCCGATGCCGCCGCAGGCAGCGAGAAGGCGGCCGGGACCGCCGCGGGCGCGCCGAACATCCCTAAGACCTGGAGCTCGGAGGCCCTGCGCGCGCTGGACGTGCCGCTGACCAAACCCGAATTCTCGGCCAAGTACTTCATGGATGAAGGCCTCTACTACCGCATCCCGGTGCGCCCCATGTGGAAGAGCTATCCCATTTATCACCCGTCGAAGGAGCCGGCGGGCTATCTGGACGACCTCGCGAAGCGGGAGCCCGAGGAGATCGTCGTTGATCCCGCCAAGCTCAAGACGGAGGAGGACTGGATCCGCGCCGGCGAGCAGGTGTTCGACGCACCCCTCTTCTACGAAACGCAGGAAGGGGTCGACCGCCTCCATGACCTCAAGCGGTACGAGTCGGCCGGAGTGCCGGTGACGAAGGACGGCATCATGCCCTTCAACCGGTACTTCATCTACAAGAAAGGCAAGGTCCGGGTCGGCCAGTTCTCCTGCAGCATGTGCCACACGCGAGTGATGCCGGACGGTTCCGTGATCAAGGGCGCGCAGGGCAATTTTCCCAAGGAGCGTCTGGATGCCTACGATCGGCAGGTCACGGCCGCCAAGCGGACCGACGCGCCGAAGTTCCTGGACGAGCTGCACGACTTCGCGCGCAATGCCTTCGGCGCCCCCTGGCTGGCGCAGGACCCGTGGGCGCGTTACACCAAGCTCTCCTTCGACGAGATCCAGACCTTGTGGCGGGCGATACCGCCGGGAGTGCAGGCGCGTGTCGGCACCAGCGTGTGGAACCCGGTGCAGGTTCCGGACCTCATCGGCCTCAAAGACCGCACCTACCTCGACCATACCGGCCTCACCCGCAACCGCTCGGTGGGCGACCTGATGCGCTATGCGGTCAACAACCAGGGGGGGTTCCTGTTCGCCAACCACGGCGACTTCAAGTTCAATGAGAGCCTGCCGCCGCCCGAGGAGATGCTGCGCTACAGCGACGAGCAGGTGTATGCGCTGGCGCTCTACCTCTACTCGCTCAAGGCACCTCAGAATCCCCACCGCTTCGACGCCCAGGCCGAGCGCGGCAAGGCGGTTTTCGAGCGCGAAGGCTGCGGGCATTGCCACACGCCGCCCCTCTACACCAACAACAAGCTGACGCCGGTGGATGGCTTCGACGTGCCGCCCAACCATCCGGACCGGGAGAATATCTTCGACTTCTCGGTGGGAACCGATCCCGGCCTGGCGCTCGCCACCCGGCGCGGCACGGGTTTCTACAAAGTCCCGTCGCTCCTGGGCCTCTGGTACCGCGGCCCCCTGCAGCACAGCGGCCAGGTGGCGACGCTGGAGGAGTGGTTCGACCCGCGCCGCCTGCGGGCCGATTTCGTGAGCCAGGGAGGTTTCCGGCTGCCCGGGGCCTCGTCGGGGGCCGTGCCCGGCCACGAGGCGGGCCTGCGGATAAGCCCGCAGGAGCGACAGGACCTGATCGCCTTCCTACGAACGCTTTGACGGCGGGTCGGCGGCGGTCAGCAGGGCCTCGGCGTCTTCGTCCGAGAGGTTGGCGAGGCTCTCGATGAGATCGGCTTCCCCGGCGCCGCCGACCTTGCGGGCCATCTCCTCGACGAGAGCCACGGCGAGCTGGGCGACGGTCGGGGATTCGAGGACGGCGCGCAGCGGGAGGTGGACCCCGAACCGGTTCTGCACCTTGGCGGTGACCCGCATCGCCAGGAGTGAGTGGCCGCCGAGATCGGGGAAGGAGTCGTGCACTCCCACTTGCTCGACGCCCAGGACCTCCTGCCAGATGCCGGTGAGGACCTCTTCGGTCTCGTTGCGCGGCGGTGCGTAGGCGTGTCTCAGGCCCGCCCGGCCGGTGGGACCGGCGGCGGGGGGCGGCGCCTGCAACTCCTCTTCGGGGGAGGCCGGCCGGCGAGCCCAAGCGATGAGCGACGGCAGGTGCTGGGTCGAAACGGCGAGCCGCGGCCGAGGGTGGGTCAGGATGCGGCGGAATGCCTCGACCCCCTCGGCCTCCGTCAGGGCGTTTCGGAGGTGCTGCTCGCGCTGACGGCGGACCGCGGCGGGCGCCTCAACCTCCACCGCCATTCCGACGTCTTTCCAGGTGTCCCAGTTCACGGCGAGGACGGGCGGTCCGTCCACGGCGGCGCTGTGCACGGCGAAGGCGTCGAGGAAGGCGTTGGCCGCGCAATAGTCGGCCTGTCCCACCCCGCCGAGGATCGAGCTCAACGACGAGCACAGCAGCAGGAAATCGAGCGGCTCGTCGCGCAGGAGCTCGGCGAGGATGAGAGTGCCGGCAACCTTGGCGCCAAGGGTTCCCCGCACCTCCTCTTCAGTGCGCAGGGCGATCAGGCCGCCTGCCGCCGTGCCGGCGGCATGGATGACGCCGCGGAGGGGGCCGAAGCGTTCCCGCACCTGCCGCAGGGCCTCGCGCATCGCGACGGGGTCGGCAACGTCGGCGGCCAGAACCATGACCTCGCCGCCCGCTTCCTCAATGACCCGAACCTTGGCGATCCGCCTGGCCACCCTATCGTCGACCCCCGCGGCGAGCCGGAGGTCCCAGGTTTCCCGCGGCGGCAGGCCCGAACGCCCCACGAGCGCCAGGCGAGCGCCCGCTTCGCGGGCCAGCAGCTCAGCGAGGGCGAGCCCGATGCCGCCGGTGCCGCCGGTAATCAGATAGGCGCCACCCGGCCGCAGGCCGGCGCCTCCTGCAGTCCCGCCGTCGAGCCGGATGGGCTGGAAGTCCGGTACCCAACGTCGGCGCCCCCGGCAAGCGACGATGGGATCCGCGGCCGGCGACGCGAGCTCGCTCGCCAGCTCGGCGGCCAGGCGCATCACTGCATCGGGTCCGAAGCCGTCGCGGAGGACCACGTCGAGGAGGCGGCAGGAGACGCCCGAAAGCTCACGCGGGATCACCAGGCAGGGGCCGAGCAGCGTGGCCTTCTCCGGGCTCAGCGGCTC
>DATNKQ010000456.1:0-16348 GCA_035603315.1 Thermoanaerobaculia bacterium | reverse complement strand
GAGCCGCTGGAGGCCGGCATGGCGGCCATCCAGCGCATCGTCAGCCTGGGGCATGCGGCGCGCAACGAGCACGGCTTGAAGACCCGCCAGCCGCTCGCCGCCGTCACCCTGGTGACCGCCGACGCCACCCTCCCCGAGGTCGTCCAACCCTACGCCGACCTCCTCCGCGACGAGCTCAACGTCAAGGAGATCCGCTGGGCCGCCGATCGCGGACAGTACGTCCATCACGAAGTGCGGCCGCTCTACCCCAAGCTGGGACCGCGGCTCGGCAAGCGCATGGCGGAGGTCAAGAAGGCGCTCGCCGAGGCCGATGGCGACGCCCTGGCGGTGCGCCTGGAGAGCGACGGCCGGCTCGCTCTCGACCTGCCGGGCGGGGTCGTCGAGTTGGCTGCGGAAGACGTCGAGATCCGCCTCGTCGAGCGCCCCGGCATGGCGACCCAGGGCGACCGCGAGCTGCTAGTGGCCCTGGAGACGGCGCTCACCCCCGAGCTCGTCGCCGAGCTGTGGGCGCGCGAGGTGGTGCACCGCATCCAGACGGCGCGGAAGGAAGCCGACCTCGACTACGCGGACCGCATCCGCGTCCGCTACCGCGCGGCCCCCGAGCTCGGGGAGGCGATCGCCGCCCATCGCGACTGGATCGCCGCCGAGACGCTGGCGGTCGAGCTGACGGCGGCCGGCGGTGCGCAGGAGAGCGGCGGCGCGCCGCTCATCGAGGCGCCCGTCGAGGGCCTCGACTTCGCCTTCGCCCTGGAAACGATCTAAAAAGCGATTTTCTGAACTTTTCCGCCGACGGCAGAACGGAATCGAATGTCCGGAATCTTCAAGGCCTATGACGTCCGCGGCGTCTACCCCGCGGAGCTCGACGAGGAGAGGGCGCGCCAGATCGGCCTCGCCTTCCAGTTCGTGCTCGACCAAGAGGACCGCGCGCACGGCAACACGGTGGTGGTCTCGCGCGACATGCGCGCCAGCGGCGAGAGCCTGGAGAAAGCGCTCGTCGAGGGCCTCACCGCCGGCGGCCTCGACGTCCTTCGGATTGGCCTCGCCACGACGCCGATGAACTACTTCGCTGTGGGCTCGACGGACGCCGCCGGCGGCATCCAGGTCACCGCCAGCCACAACCCGGCGCAGTACAACGGCTGCAAGTTCAGCCGCCACGGCGCCCGCCCGGTCTCCGGCGACCACGGCATCGCGCTCATGGAGAGAAAGGTGGCGGAGGGCGACCTGCCGCGCGCGGCGCGGCACGGCACGGTCAGCTCCGGCGACGTCTTCGCCGACTACCGGCGCCACATCCTGTCGTTCCTCGAACGGCCGTCGGACGGCCGCCGGCTGAAGGTCGCGGTCGACGCCGCCAACGGCATGAGCACCGTCTACCAGCCCATCCTCGAGGCGATGGGTATCGACCTCGTGCCGCTCTACTTCGGCCTCGACGGCAGCTTCCCCAACCACGAGGCCAACCCGCTCAAGGAAGAGAACCTCCGCGACCTCGAAGCGCTGGTCAAGAGAAGCGGTGCCGACCTAGGGGTCGCTTTCGACGGCGACGCCGACCGCGCGGCCTTCATCGACGAGAACGGCCGGGCGGTGGGGAGCGACCTGATGACTGCGCTCATCGGCGGCGAGCTCCTTTCCCGCGAGCCCGGCAAGGCGGTGATCTACGACCTCCGCTCGTCGCGGGCGGTCGCCGAGTACATCCGCGAGTGCGGCGGGATACCGATAAGAGAACGGGTGGGACACTCCTTCATGAAGGCCACCCTGCGGCGGGAGAACGGAATCTTCGGCGGCGAGCTCGCCGGCCACTACTACCTCCGCGACCACTTCTACGCCGACTGCGCGCTGCTGGCGATGGTCGAGGTGCTCAACCTGCTGTGGGACCAGGAGAAGGGGCTGTCCAAGCTGGTGGCGCCCTTGGAGCGCTACGCCAAGAGCCCGGAGACCAACTTCGTCGTCGCCGACAAGCAGGCGATGATCGCGGAGCTGGCGAAGCGCTACGCCGACGCCCAAATCGACTACCTGGACGGCATCACCCTCCAATACCCGACCTGGTGGGCCAACGTCCGCCCCTCCAACACCGAGCCCTACCTGCGGCTCGTCCTGGAAGCGAAGACCCCCGAGGAGCTGGCATCCAGGAAGCAGGAGCTGATCGGGATCCTGGGGCCGCCGGAGGAGTAGGGGCGGAGCCTCACCTCGCCGCCGACGCGGAGGCCGCGAGCTCGCTGCCGGGCATCACCGGGCGGTACGCCGCTCCCCACTTGCGACCGCCGATCAGGATCGCTTGGCGATCGGCCCGACGGGTGAGGAGGTCGGCGAGGCGGGAAAGGTTCTCTCCCGGCAGGACGACCGAGGAGCCCCCGGACGTCCTCGACAGCGCTACCGGCCAGCCCGCCGGCCACTCGATGGGCGGCAGCTCCGCCTCCGGGAACGGCCAGAGCCTGACTTCCAGGAACCGCGGCTGCCAGACCTCGGAGCGATAACCCCGGAAGGACACCAGCACATCCACCAGCCGCGCGAGCTCGGCGGGCAGGCGATCGCCAGCCACCCTCGCGAAGAGGTCGGCCGGCAGCTGGTGCTCCGGCGAGAAGCCGTGGATCGACACTCTCTTGACGGCCGCGCCGCTCCGGATCGCGATCTCTGTCGTCGGCATGTCGGTCACCCGAGGCAGGAGGTCGTAGCGATCCCTCAAGGCCAGGAAGTCCGGTGTCGGCCCGAGGGCCCGCCGCGCCGATGCCAGCCCGGCGGGCGACAGCCGGGAAACCCGCAGCTCCGGCAGCAGCGGGCTGACGCCGTTCGGCGGCACGAAGAGCACGGTGCCGTCGGCGTACAGCAAGACAGCCGGCAGATCGCTTAGCGACCAGGGCCCCCTCTCGACCAGGGTGGCGAGGGGAGGCTCGAGCGGCCACGCCCTGGCATCCGGCGCCATGTCGGCCGGCGCCGCCGAGCAGGCGGCCAGCAGCAGGGAGGTGGCGACGAGCAGGGGCCCGACCGGCGGGGCGAACGGTTTGAACCCCGCGATGGCAGGGGAGCACCTACGGCGATAGAGAGAAATGTTGATCAACTTACTCTACTGTGGAGAAAGGAGCGGTGCGAGGCATGCGACCACCACGGAAGGCCATCCTGTTGTCGATCCTTTTCTTCGTTCTCGTGGCGCCGGCATGGTCGTCCGCGGACCCTGGCGGAAGCCAAGGCCGCCGCCCGCGCGAGAGCCTATCCCGAGTCGCTCCATGAACGGTTCGGGTACTTCCTGGCGGACGGCGGATTCAAATCCGAGATCCTGGTGCAGAACCTCGGGCTCAAGGAGGCGCTCACGGGACCCGTCCGACCATCTCTGGCGCTACAAGATCGTAAAGGGGCCCTATAGCAACATCGTCAAGCTGCCGAACCAGTGAGCTGCGGAGGGGCCGCGGCGTGGATAGAGAGGACCGTCACGGACAGGTGGCGAAGGCGCCGGTGTCCTGGATGGGCCGGAAGCTCTGGCCCAGGTTGTTGTGATACGTCGCCTGCGTGCCGGTCCTCGTATCCGTCACCGTCAGCGCCACCTCCACGTTGGTGAGGCCGGCGGCGAAGACCCAGAAGCGATCGTTCAGACCGCAGGCGTCGAGGATCTTGACCGTCATCTCGATGTTGCCGGGATCGAAGAACCAGAAGTAGCCGGAGTTGTCCGTCACGGGCACGAACTGGCCGGAGCCGGTCGTGCCATCCTGCGTCCGCCAGAAGGCCGTCACGTCGAAACGCCCTTGGTCGAGGCCCCGGGTCGCCACCGCCGGCGTTTGATCCCGCGGTGCGGCGGTGGATCTCTCGGCCGCGACCAGGGAATCGCTCGGCGTGCAGGTGGCGAAGGCATCGGTATCCTGGATCGGCTCGAAGGGGGTGCCCGACGGGCTGGTGTAGACCTTGACGGCGCCGGTCGCCGTGTCAGTGACCGTCAACCGCACCTCCACGTCGGTCAGCCCGGCGGCGAACACCCAGAAGCGCCGGTTTGTGGGCAGGGGACAGGCGTTCAGCACCTTGACGATCAGCTCGAGGTTCGAGGCGTCGAAGAACCACAGGAAGCCGCTGGCATCGCTGTCGACGTAGCGTGGCGTCGCGCGGCCGCTGTTGCCCGCGTGATCGGTCCAGTCCGCCTCGACGCGGAAGCGATGGGCGGCGATGCAGAGGGTGTCCCCGGCGGCGCACGGCACGAGGATCTTCTGCACCTCGAGGTCGGTCACGCGCACGACCGAGGTGGCCGGTCCGAGGACCTTGAGCGTCAGCTCGTGGCGGCCGGTGAGGCCGTAGAGGGAGAGCGGTCCGATTTCGACCGGCCCCTGGGCCGGAAAGCTCGCCAGCGACCCTGACCACAGCGGCACGGCGTCGAGCTGGACGACGGCCGACGACGCGGCGCCGGCGTTCGTGGCGGCGAGGTGGAAGAAGAGGTTCCGGGCGTAGGCCGGAAGGTCGACGGCGACCTGGCTGACCCGCTCCGTCGAGGCGCTCGCCGAAGCTCGAGCCTCCACCGCCAGCACCGGGCCGGCCTGGGCCTGGCAGGTACCGCCGACGCCGAGGCAGACCGCGACGGGCTCCCGGCTGACGTCTGCCGGGCCGCACGCGGCGTCGGCGGGGAAGGGGTCTGGCGCCGGCCCGAAGATCGACGCCCTCCAGCCGGCGTCACACGGGCTGAGCGAGGCGTCGAAGAGGGGAACACCCGAGGGGTCGGGTGGCGACGTGAAGGTCGTGCCCGCGCAGACGGCGGGGTCGTGGCTCGCCGCGGCGATCGCGTTGGGCGTGAAGGTCCAGCGGTACCACTGCTCGACGCCCACGTGATTGTTGCTGATGAACCCCGCGAACGCCTCGTCGGGGAAGTATCGGTCGCCAATGTTCAGCGGCCGCCGCAGCCCGGCGGGCTTAGGGTGATTGTAGACCTGCGCTCCGGCGAAGCAGTTCGTAGCGTCCCCCACGCCCGCGATCGAGCTCGACCAGTAGTTGTCGAGCCTGAAATCCAGGCCATCGCGCATCGCTCCCGCCAAGAGCGCCGGCAGGCGGGTGGCGTCGAAGCCGAAGCGCGCCTCGAAGTTCGGGAAGGGCGAATCGTGCAGCAGCTTGTGGACGTGGTCCGGGCGGTCCAGGACGGTGAGCTGCGCCTTGGTGACGCCCGGCTCGCTCTCCAGGAACGTCGCCGCCCCGCGCGCGCAGACGATGCTGCCCAGCGAGTGGCCGACGAACTGAATGGGCTGCTTGTAGTCGTTCCCCAGGACCTGCGTCAGCTCCTCGGCGAGCTTCCGCCCCGCCTCCTCGACGTACTCCCAGGCTTCGAGGTAATCGACGGCGAACACGCTCGTCGCGCCATGGCCGGCGCCCGACCAGAAAAACTGGAATTCGTTGAGGTCGCCGGCATGACCCACAGCGGCCAGCAGGTCGCTCAGGGGATGCTCGACCTTCGAGCTGCAGGGGCCGACGCAGGACCACTGGTCCTTGGGGTCGAAGCCCGAGGTCTCGAGACCGTGACAGAAGACCATGGTCGGCAGGCCGCGGTCGACGCTCCGGCCCCCCGCCGAGTAGAGATGGGTGGTCTGGTCGGCGGGCGGCTGAATCTGGACCGTCTTCTGGCCGTCGGCGCCCGGGCAGCCGGTGTTGAAGGCATGGAGGGTGTGCGCGGCCGGCGTCGCCCAGCCGACGTCCGTCGATGCCGTCTGGCTGGCGACCGGGAAGCTGCCGACGCCGGGCTCGAGGCCGCCGTCGAACCGCAGCAGGTCGACGTCGCTCGTCCACGACCAGCCGAGCGGGTTGGCGGTGCAGCCGGACGCCGTGGCGGTGAAGGCGAGCGCCGCGAGCGCCGTCCCCGCGGCCGGACCGACGAGATGAATGGTGGGCGAGGCCGGCTGGATGATCCACGTCTTCGAGAACTGGTTGTCGTTCTCGTCGCTCTCGGCGACGCTGTTCGTCGAGTCGAGGTAGATCGTCAGGGTGTGCTGCCCAGCCGGCAGCGGCCCGAACTTGAAGGCATCGACCGAGATGTAGTGGCCGGCAGCAAGCCCGGCCGCTGCCTGCCAGCGGCTGAGGAAGTTGCCGTCGAGCAGGACGTCGATGAAGAAGGAGGACGCGGTCGGCGTGGCACTGGCATTGGTCGCCGCCCAGCTCAGGTAGAGAGTGTCCGTGGCGAGCAGCGTCGGGCTGTCGACCTCCGAGTTGGGATCCTTGCTGACGACGATCGCGCCGGACCATCCCCTCGGCTGGTAGGGAATCAGGTTCGGAAGGGCGGATTGGGGTGTCGCGCCCGAGAGGTCGAAGCTGCTGTCCGTGAGGACCAGGGAATCGGTGAAGGAGCCGGGCCGGGTGGGCGAGAAGGCGAGGTCCAACCAGAGCTTCTCGCCCGCGTTGAGGGAGGTCGGGAGAGTGACCGGCGTGCCGCCGCAGGGCTGGCCGGCGAGGCCCTTGCGGTAGTTGTAGGCCGCGAAGGGCGCCGCGACGTCGTGCACCAACGTCACCTCGCCCGAGCCGTCGCAGGCGCTCGGCGGGCTGAAGAACTGAACGAAGCAGAAGGAGGCGCAGGGGTGGGTGGAGGTGGCGCCGACCGCGGTATCTGGGAAGGCGATCGCAGCGCTCGCCCGCCCGCCGATCGCGGCATCCGCCGCCGGCGGCGCGGCGAGAAGAGGGAGCGCGCCCGCGAGGAGCGCGAGGACACCGAGGGTTCCGCTGAGCACGCTGGTCTCCATCAATCCACAACCTCTCTTCTCCCAGCGGACAGAGTCGAAGCTCTGAGTCGCGCCGGCGGCTCTGGGAAATGCGGGGTTCCGGGTTCTTTAGACCCGGGAGACTACCAATTGTTGAGGGAATGCGACAATCTCAGGCCGCCTAGCCCGAGAGCCGGTAGTGTCCTAGTTTGAAATCCCGCGAATTTCCGCCCTGATTCCGCTGTAGCTTCCTCCCCGTAGGGGAGGGCTGTCCTTCCCCACGCCACAGAGAAGCGGCCCCGACGAGAGCGCGAACTCGCGCCGGAGCCTGACCGAGCAGGAGAACCAACCTCATGCCCAGCTTGCCCGATTCTAGCAGTCCGCCCCCGCCGCCCATCGACCTCACGAAGGTAACCGAGGCCACCCGCCGCCAGCTCTACGACGCCATCGTAGCGATCCACTTCGAGCCGTGGACCGCGGAGGAGATCGCAGAGGCCAAGAGCAAGGACGACTTCTGCCTCGACTACACGGCGGAGGACGCCGGTGTGCAAGTCGTTTACATCTTCGGCCGTTGGTTCACCTGGTGGCGCGATCTCTCCGCCGACGATGACTTCCCCGACAGCATGAAATGGGAAGTCCTCAGCATCGACAAGGACGCGACCGCGCCCTACGGCGTCGACTTCTCGGAGGTCTAAGGCCATGGCACCCCGAGATCTCAAGCCGGAGCGCGTGCAGTGAGCGGCGTCTTGACCGTCGCGTGCTTCAACGTCCGCGCCACGCTGAAGCAGTCCGTCCGCTGGAAACAGGCCGCGCAGATTGAAGGCTACGGCAGCGCGGGAGTTTGGCTCGCAGTGGCCGGGGACGCCCGGGTGGAGCAGACTGCACCGAGGGAACCATCCGATCGCCCTAGCGTGGCGCCACGGGCGGTTCGGGGTGCGCCTGGCGGACGGTCGCGACGTCGAAGTAGACGGCCTGATCTCGTTTCCGTTCGGGGAGTTTCAAGGGAGCGTCGAAGGACCGGACGGGGACAAGCGCAGGACGCTGGTGTACCTTCCTTCCCATCGGGTGATTGCCACCCTCCGAAGCGCGCGACAGGCGAAAGCCCTTGCCGCCGAGCTGGCACCCGTTTGGCTCCGGGACAGGGAGCTCGCCACAGAGATCGCGGGGCGCCACGAACGCGAGAGTGTCTAGAGGCACAGGGGCGGCCCGTACGGCGCCCCGTGCTACCATGGGACCATGCCTACACGCCCACGCAGGCCCCGCGACCCGAACGAACTAGCCTTCCAAGTGTTCCAGGAAGCGATCGGGGAGGCTCCGCCGCCTAAGCCGGAGCGGAAGAAGAACCCGGCCGCCGTAGCGCTCGGGAAGCTCGGGGGTGCCAAGGGCGGGAAGGCCCGAGCGGCGAAAATGACAGCAGACGAGAGGCGTGAGGCAGCAAGTAGGGCAGCGACGGCGCGCTGGTCAGGAAAGCTGCTGAAACACTAACCCCATGGACGAAACACCCCCGCAGTTGATCCAAGCCGCCTTTGAGGTGGCGCGCGGATCGGGTAAGCTCGATTGGCACCGGATGACACTTCCGGTCCTTAAGAACCGCCTACTTACCTTGACGGATAGGACATTTCGAGAGACCGAGTTCGGTGTCGGAACATTCCGTGACTTCGTGCGCCTAGCTGCCGGCACGGTGCGCCTTGATGAATCTGTATATCCCGCGGAGGCGGTGCTTCTCGCAGGCGAAGCCCATACCGCAACTCGCGTGCAGGTACGCTCGGATCTCTGGCGGGCGGTAATGGATTACTCTAGCGGTGCAAAATTCGTATGGGATGCTACGGAGGGGGCAGCGCGTGTGGCGTTGCTGAGCGACGACGATAGCTTGCCCGTTATTCCTACCATATCCGAGGAGGAACTCGGCGCGTTGCGTAAGTCTTTCGCGGATCGCTACGCACCGACCATGACCCCATCTCTCGGCGAGCGTCTCAGGACGTGGCAAGCCAAGGGATTACCATCAAAGTTCATTCCCCGTGGACTTCTGAAAGATTGGAACCAAACGCTCAAATCGCATGTCTCTGAGAGGTTACACTCTTGGTTCGAAGCATCGGATATTCCGGAACCTGCTGACTTATTGCGGCCGATCGCCGTTGCGAAATCCAGGGCCGGAGAGCCGGGCTTGAATGACCTAAGAAGCCTTGTAATTGACTGTGTCAACGCCATGAGCGAAGAGGAACTGATGGAATTGAAGTTGCCCCCCGCTGCGGTTCTCAGAATCTGCCGCCAGCACGGGTGAGTCAAGCATGGAGGTCGATGTTTGGGTTATTTTCGACAAGGATAGACGCTCTGCCACCGCGGATAGCCGCGCTGAAATCAGAGCAGAGTGTAGGAAGCGCGGATGGCACCTCCAGGAACGGCAAGGCAAGGAGATTGCCATCACTCCTTCGGGAAGAAGGGAGGTTCTTCTTGCTGGGAAGGAGGCGGAGGCACTCTACAAGAGAACGCACCGCGCGAGGGTTGCGATCCTTTGTTTCTCTGGAGTGGTGGTCTGCCTCGATCCAAGATTGGAGGATAGGGATGTTAGGGAGCGCGTTGTAATCGATCTGCAAACATTCTGTTTGTACAAAGCGTTCTATCAAAGGGTTAGCAGGCCGGGGAGTCATTGGCGCCCGGACTGGATGTTAGAATTTGAAGGGTGGATTCAATCTCTTGAGTGCGTCGGCGAACATGATCCCAGGTGCCTTCCTCTACATATTTTCAAATCGCGCCAGATGAAGTTAGGCCAGGAAGAGGGAAGGGAGGCATTCGGCCACTACTACGGCAAAGGGAGCGTAAGAGTTGACGACGGAGAAAGAGAATGGGCGCTCTCGCCTCGCGAATACCACGGGCACGAAACGCTGTGCGTGGCAGGTTATGCATTAAGGCGCGGTTTGCACTGGGATGTTAGGCCAGTTACTGGGACAACGACAATCGTAACGACTACAGAGATTTGGCGAGTTAATCGGTATACCAACATCTATCCAGATGCCAATATTAGGGGAGGACCTCCGTGCTCGGAGCGGATCTTCAAAAAATAGAAACCCCCCTCGCGGGGGGTTTGCGGTATATTGGAGTGCGAGCCCTACAATCAGGGCATACGTTGGATTCGGCGATGCGGTAGCCGGCCGGGCGTTTGGAATCAGACTTCGATTCCCTGCTCGCAAAAGCGCGGTTCGGGCACTCGACGCTAGACCAACGCAGCTGAATGAAGACGGTGGCCTATCGCCTTCATCCCCTCGGTGGCGAGATCCCTCAAAGGGTCCGGCTCACCGATCGGTGACAGCATAACACCTGCTCGGCCCCTGTCAACTTCCCCGCTTGACATTGCCTACTCGCCTACGTATAATGTCTAGTATGGCTAACGTGCTCAGCGCCCCGAAGCGAGTCCAGATCGTCTCCGCCCTGGTGGAGGGCTGCGGTATCCGGGCGACCGCCCGCATGGCGGGAGTCTCCAAGGATACCGTCATGAAGCTGTGGCGGGAGATCGGGGAAGCCTGCATCCGCCTCCAGGATAAGGAGTTGCGGAACCTCTCCTGCAAGCGCCTCCAGGTAGACGAGGTTTGGAGTTTCGTCTACGCCAAGGAGAAGAACGTCCCCCAGGACCGTCTCGGGGAGTTCGGGGTCGGGGACGTGTGGACCTTTACGGCGATCGACGCGGAAACCAAGCTCATCCCTTCCTTCCTGGTGGGCTCGCGGGATTCCGGCAGTGCAACGGCCTTCATGGAGGATCTAGCGGGCCGCCTGGAGAACCGGGTGCAGCTCACCACGGACGGCCACAAGATGTACCTCTCCGCCGTCGAGGATGCCTTCTCCGCGGAGATCGACTTCGCGCAGCTCGTCAAGATTTACGGGGCCGGCGGGGATGCCGAGCACCGGTACAGCCCAGCCGAGTGCATCGGGTGCGAGCGCCACAGCGTGACTGGCAACCCGGACGCGAAGCACGTCTCGACCTCCTACATCGAACGGTCCAACCTGACCGTCCGCATGAGCGTCCGCCGGTTCACCCGCTTGACGAACGCCTTTTCCAAAAAGCTGGAGAACCACGTCGCCGCGTTCGGGCTGTTCACGGCACACTACAACTTCTGCCGCATCCACCAGACGCTACGGGTAAGCCCCGCCATGGCGGCTGGGGTGACGGATCGGCTGTGGTCGATCGCGGACCTGGTGGCGCTGCTGCCGGCCGCCGCCGCCGGCCAGAAGCGGGGACCGTACAAGGGGAAGAATTCAAACTAGGACACTACCCGAGAGCCCACCGCCTTGACCGTATTTCGTTGTATGCCGGAGGTGTCCCACTCCCACGTAGCCAGCATTCTCCGCGCTTTTTGAGCCTCGCTGACGAGTGGCGCTCGTCACCGTGAAGAAATCCGCCCCGCCGAGCCGCCCGCTGCACCGTCGAGCCTGCGATGCGACCCCATCGCTGCCCGGAGCATGAATGAGCGGAATTCCCCAATTTCAAGCGAACGGCGGCGAGAATGTCGCTCCAGAGCTCCCATCGGCGCAAGAAACGCGCGCGGACGCAGAATTAGCGCCGAGGACCGCTCCCTTCGCCTTATTGGCGGAACAGACGGGAAATCGGTGCGCGCTTGGTCCGGAAGCCGTAAAATCCTGGAATTTCGGTGGGGCAAGGCCTGCCCTTTTGGGGCCGGCGCAGCCCTTCTGGGGCGGCCCCTGCCCTTTTTGGGCAACCCTGGCCCTTTTCGGGCTGGCGCGGCCCTTCTGGGGCCGGGGTGGCCCTTTCGGGGCTGGCGTGGCCCTTCTCGGGCTGGCGTCGCCCTTTTCGGGCCGGCGTGGCCCTCTTAGGGCCGGCGTAGCCCTTTCGGGGCAGCCGCCGCCATTCCTAGCGCGGAAGACCCCCAAGTCTCTTCGGGGGCTGCTTCCCCCTATCGGGGCATCCCGGCGGGCGATTGTACGCGCTCAAAGAACCTACGGAAGTGGCGGACGCCGGCCAGTCTACTCTATCGTTCACCAGGCTAGAAGCCGCTGCCCTCGGTTCCGTCCAACGGCGGCCATGGCCCCGTCTTCGGCGACCTGGCCGAGCCCTTCGTCAAGACCGCCACGGCCTTCCTGCGCGGCGATTGGGAGCCTTCGAGCGGCGCAGAGTAACCCTGCAGCACAGGCTGTGCCGAGCCCCGGCCTCTAGTGC
Organism: Thermoanaerobaculia bacterium; assembly: GCA_035603315.1. GTDB lineage: Bacteria > Acidobacteriota > Thermoanaerobaculia > Multivoradales > UBA5704 > DATNKQ01. The sequence continues at coordinate 4,540 of DATNKQ010000456.1, read as the reverse complement.
CTCGGATCAGACTCCGATTGAACTTCTGGCGATCCGAGCGATCAAGCCTTGTGACCGCCGTAGCGCAAGCCAGCCCTCTTTTTAAAATCCGCCAAGGCAGATGGCGCGCGGGGATGCTCCCCATCTGATAGATGACCCCTTGCCCCACAGCCTCTGGCTTGTCAGCCTGCATTGCACGGCTCCCGTTGGCGCAGGGTGGGCCGTATGTGGACCTTCAAGCCCACAATAGAATCGAGGCATTTCACCTTGGCGGTGTGAAGGAGGGGAATGGGGCGCTGACTGATTTAGAATCTATGCGGCCACGGATCGGCGCTAACCCTCGTTGCCCAAATACCTCAACGCGCCCGTATTGACACGTCCTCCGCTAAAATGCTATCTTACCTCGCGGAGGACTCTGTGCGGCGATCGGTAATTTCGTCGTACTTGTCGAATACTCTTGTGATAGCTAGAACCTGACCGAGAGAAGAGGTAGCCGAGGGCAAAATCCGTGAAACAACAGTTTGGGTCGCCGAGAAGTAAATGGTTTGCCGATGGTTCGCGCCCACTTCGCCAGTTCTATAAGCGTTGGTCGCGCTACTCGCGGATCGCTAAAGCCACTTTGATTGGCGCGTTTCTCGCACTTGTTTCCTTGAGCTATGCCATCTTCACCAACTATGAGGCTAAGAATAAAGACGAGGAGCAGCGAAAGCTACTGGAACAGATCTTGGCAGTGAGTATGGATCCATTCAGTGACATCGACTCAGCCGTCGAGACGCTTGCGAAAAAGCGCGGCCTTAGACCTGAGGAATTAAGGCTGGAAATATTAAAGAGTCTAGATAGCTCAAAATCGCGCTACGACCAAGGCTTGGTGGCATTTTTTAAGAAAGATTTTTCAAGGGCAGCGGAATATTTGCAGAAATCAGTTGATGAGGCGAGAAGTGACTTAGCCCACAGGTACTTCTATCTTGGCAATGCGCGCTATTACTCTGGCGACTTCGAAGGCGCGGTAGCCGAATGGACCAAAGCTATAGTGGAAAAGCCGGATCTAGCTTCGGCACACTATAATATCGGCAACACCTATTCTCAGATGGGCCAGGATAGCGCGGCTATAAGAAAGTTTACAGAGGCCCTGAGGCGAGATCCCTCCTTTTTTAACGCACATGGCGAGCTGGGGAATATTTACTTCCGTAATGGCGACTTCGATCATGCCGCTGCTGAATATCGCAGTGTAATCTCCGGCCATGAGATATGGTGGGCATATTTTAATCTTGGCGGTGTTTATTACAAGCAGGGCTTATTCGATAGGGCAGTCGAAGCACTGGAAAGAGCGGCGGCACTGATGCCTGACGTGACCGATTCTCAGGTTGCCTCAAGAAAAAGGTGGGCTGCTACAGTTTACCTGCGACTCGGCGCTGCGCAGAAGGCTCGCGGTAACCTCGATGGGGCTATTATAAGCTATCAGTCAGCGATCAGCACCGACGCAGATTTCGCTCCTGCCTACTATAACCTTGGTAACTTGAGAGAGGTAAAGGGCGAAACTGAAGCAGCGCAGACACTCTTCCAAAGGGCGATAGCAGTCGACAACAACTACGTAAGTGCGTACGTCAACCTAGCCGATCTCCTTGTGAAGCAGGGCAAGTCTCAAGCCGCAAGAACTCTTCTGGAATCGGTGCTGCGGCGGCGTTCTGGAAGTGACCTCTCTACAGTGTACTCTAACCTCGGTGAGATCGCCGAGGGCTTGGAGGATATCCCGAATGCCGTTCGCAACTATACACGAGCTCTGGCGCTCGATCCCGAAGACAAGCAATCCTATCTTTCTGTTGTTAAAATACTGCGGAAGCGAGGGTTAGGATCAGAGGCGCAGCAGTGCCTGGGGAGTGTATTTGGAATACAGCCCGTTGTCTCCAAGCGCACTTTGGCCGGCGATAATTCTTTGTAGGCAACCGCCGATGGAAGGGGAGAATGTGTCTTGGCCTCAAACCGAACGTCGGCTAGGCTCGGATTCCGAGAACGAGCAGAGCGAACCGTGAAACAAGCAGCCATCGCAGATAGAGGCTGCGCTTCGCCGAATTCGGTACGTTCGATGGCGGAAGGAGGAACCATGCCGACGACGCCCGCCACCCAGCCCGACCTCTCCTCGCGGCCGTTCAGCTTGACGGCCGAGCGCACGATGGCGGCGTCCCCGCGGGCCTTGTTCCAGGCGTGGACGGAGCAGTTCGACCGCTGGTTCGCGGCGCCGGGAACGGTGTTGATGAAGCCCGAGGTCGACGTCCCTTTCTTCTTCGAGACGCGGTACGCGGGCGGCCGCCATCCCCACTACGGCCGCTTCCTCGAGCTCGAGCCTGACCGGCTCGTCAAACTGGCCTGGGTGACGACTGGAACCAAGGGGGCCGAAACGGTGGTGACGGTGCGGCTGACGCCCGACGGCGACGGGACGCGTCTCCACCTCGTCCACGCCGGCTTTCCCGACCAGGAATCAAGGGATCAGCACGACGAAGCGTGGCCGAAGGTGCTCGCGCAGCTCGACGAGCGGATGGCGGCGGCGGCCTTCGAGAAAGGAGCTGCGCCGGCATGAACGTCAAGCTCCCAGGGCTCGCCATCTTCTTCGCCGTCTCCGCTGTCGTCGCCGGGATGGCGCTCGCCGCCCCTCCGCGCGTCCCGGCGGGCGCCTCCGCAGCGCCGGTTGGCTTGGCCGGTTCCCCCGCCTCGGTCGTCGAGCACCACGGCAACCGGGAGCGGACCGGGCTCTACGTGGCGCCCAACCTGACCCGGGCCGCGGCGGCCAAGCTCCACCTCGACGCCGCCTGGAAGGCGCCGGTCGCCGGCCCGACCTATGCCCAGCCGCTCTTCGTCGCCGGGAGCGCCGGCAAGCCCGATCTCCTCCTGGTCGCCACCGAGCGCAACCAGGTGACCGCCTTCGACGCGGCCAACGCCCGGGTGGTCTGGCAGCGGACGCTCGCACCGCCGGTGCCGCGGCGGCAGCTCCCCTGCGGCAACATCGATCCGCTGGGGGTGACCGGCACGCCCTACGCCGACCTCGCCTCGCGCACACTGTTTCTCGACGCCATGACGCTCGATCCGGGCGGCCCGCGCCACAAGGTCTACGCGCTCGGCCTCGACGACGGCGCCACCAAGAAGGGTTGGCCGGTCGATGCCAATGCCAGCTTCCACGCCGGCAGGCTGGCCTTCGACTCCAGGGTGCAGAACGAGCGCGGCGCGCTGGCGCTCCTCCACGGCGTCCTCTACGTGCCCTACGGCGGCCATTGGGGCGACTGCGGCGCCTACCATGGCTGGGTGGTCGGCATCCCGGTGACCGACCCGGCGCACCCGACCGCCTGGGCCACGGAGGCCGAGGAGGCGGGCATCTGGGCGCCGAGCGGCATCGCCTCGGACGGCGCCGCGCTCTACGTCACCACCGGCAACGGCTCCTTCGGCCTCCGCGGCTGGGGCCAGAGCGAGATGATCGGCCGGCTGTCGCCGGGCCCGCGCTTCTCCGGTCAAGCCGCCGACTTCTGGGCGCCTCAGAACTGGCGGGAGCTCGACAACAGCGACGTCGACCTGGGGGGCACCGGCCCGATGGTGATCGACCTCCCGGGCGCCAATCCGTCGCGCCTCCTGGTCGCCATGGGCAAGGACGGCAAGGTCTACCTGGCCAACCGCGACCGCCTGGGCGGCATCGGCGGGCCGGTGGTCGCCGCCGAATTCGTCCACGGCCCGATCATCAACGCCGCGGCGGCCTACCGCACGCCCCGCGGAACCTACCTGACCTTCCTGGGCCGCGGCGCCGCCTGCCCGGGCGGCGGCTCCGGGGCCACCCACATGGCGGTGCGGATCGCCGCCGGCGCGCCGCCCAGGATGGCGACCGCCTGGTGCGCCGACGGCGGCGGCCGCGGCTCGCCGATGGTCACCTCGACCGACGGGCACTCGGACGCCATCGTCTGGGTGGTAGGTGCGGAGGGCGACAACCGCCTGCACGGCTTCGACGGCGACACCGGCGCGCCGGTCGTCACCACCGGGGCGATGAGCCCGGTGCGCCGCTACGTGACGCCGATCGTCGCCAAGGGACGCATCTACGTCGCCGGCGACGAGCAGGTCTACGCCTTCAGGACGGACTAAACTTCAGTCCCGCCGGCCGCCCAGGATTCCGGACCTGAGGAGGTAGTAGAGGAGCGTCATCAGCGTCGAGACCACCGCGGCCACGTAGGTCAGGGCTGCCGCGTTGAGGACGCGGTCCATCCCTTCCCTTTCCTGCTCGAGGACGATGCCCTGCGCGACCGCCTGCTGCTTGGCGCGGGCGGTGGCGTCGAACTCGACCGGCAGGGTGACGATCTGGAAGAGGAGGACGGCCGAGAAGAGCATGGCACCGAAGAGCACCACCTCCCGCGAATGCAGGAGGAAGAGCCCCAGCATCATGACGATGTAGCCCAGCGAGGAGCCGATGTTGGCGGTCGGCACCAGGGCCGAGCGCAGCCAGAGCGGCCGGTAGCCGGCGGCGTGCTGGAGGGCGTGACCCGCCTCGTGGCAGGCGACGCCCACGGCAGCGACCGAGTTGGAGGCGTAG
>DATNKQ010000453.1:0-10486 GCA_035603315.1 Thermoanaerobaculia bacterium | reverse complement strand
CGGAGACACCGCGGTCTCCGTCGAGGACGTGAACGCCGGCGCCGCTCGGGTCGAGCAGGTGTCGGCCTCTTCTCTCTGCCCGCCGCGGGGGAACGTCGAGCTGGACGCCCGAGGCGCCTAGCGTACAGAAGCGCGCCGGCCCGCGGGACGATTCCGGGCCGGCGACCCTACAGATGGCAGTTCCGGGTCCGGAGAGCGGGCGTGCTCCGGACCTTGTCTATTGCGGGACCTCGATGAGCGAGACTCCGCCGCGTCTTATGTCAACACCGTTGACATCCATTCCATCTTTCCCACCCGCGGCCGACCGGCTGGAGTGCGGCTCTGCCGAGCGTGGGAACCCATGCAAAGGAGCGATTCATGGCAACAGCAGACGGGATCATGGCACAGGTGTACGTGGCTTTCGGACAGGGAACCGGCGATTTCACCGTCCCGGAGGACGCCACCCAGGTGCTTCACGATCGATATTTTGACAAGATCACCGCAGACGTGATTTCGCAATGGGAAGCAACCTATGCCGTGCAGGTTCTCGAGCGCATCCGCGCCATCGGCCGGATGGCCGCGGCGCAGGCCAGCGCGAACGGCGACACGGAGATCTCCGCGGCTCTCGTGACCACCGCCGCGGAGCGGGTCGAAGAGACCTCTTCGACCGAGCTCTGCGGCCCGCCGCCTCCGTAGGCGCTATGGCGAGCCTACAGGAACGGCCCCCCGGTTGAAGATCCCGGTCTGGGCGCGTCCGGTCGTGCTGCTCGCCGCGGCGAAAGTCGTCGCCGTGAGCGTCGTCTATGTCTGCATCGGCCGGTTCGACGCCCAGACCCTCTTCTTCGCCCCCAAGCCGGCCATCCTCGACCTCGCCATCGTCGTCGGGTTCGGCTGCGCCGCGCTCTTCCTCCTCGTCGCCTGTCGCACCGACGCCAGGGCGGCTCCCCTCGCCGGCTTTTTCCTCCTCGTGGGGACCGCCTTCACCTCGCGCCCCCTATACCAGCTGGCCGCGGTCGCGAGCGGCCCGTGGCTCGACCTCGTCCGCGTCGCCAACGCCTTCAGGCTGGACTGTTTCCTGCCGCTCTTCCTCTGGATGTTCGTCCGCGAGTTCCCCGACACTCCCGTGCCGCGCCGGTCGAAGCGGCTCCTGGCGTTAGGGACCGGCGTCTCCGGCGTCGTCGGCTTCGCGTTGTTGGTCACCAACCTTGCGGCGACCCTGCTCTCGCCCCGCAATGCCCTCGTGGCAGAGGCGTCCAAGACAGGCGAGGGAATTTACTATTCCCTGGTCGGTTTCCTCATCCTGCCGACCCTGCCGCTCCTCGTCTACAAGGCAATGAGCGCCGAAGGCACGGAGAACCGGCGCGTGCGGGTGTTCGTGCTGGCGATCGTCGCGGGCCTCACTCCGTCGATGGTCGAGATTCTGCTGGAGCTCTGCTCGTCGAAGTACAGCAACTCCCTCAAAACCAGCGTGGCGAGCGTCCACGCCATGCTCTTCATCAGCATCCCGTTCCTCCTGACCGTGCCGTTGACCACTGGCTACGCCGTCCTCGTCCACCACGTCCTCGGCGTCAAGCTCATCGCCCGGCGGGCGCTGCAGTACGCCCTCGCCCGCCTCTCGACCCTGATTCTCGCCGCGGTGCCTTTCCTCGCCCTCTGCGCCTTCCTCTACCTGCACCGGGACCGCACCGTCGCCTCCCTCCTCTCTGGCACCGAGCTCCTGCTGCTGGCCTCGGCGACGGTCGCCGGCATCGCTGCGTTGCGCTACCGGACGCGCCTACTCGACGCCATCGACCGCCGCTTCTTCCGCGAGCAGTACGACGCCCGCCAGATCCTCACCCTGGTGGTGAAGCGCATTCGCGACACCCACCAGGTGAGGGACCTGGCCGAGCTCCTCTGCCGCGGCATCGACCAGGCGCTCCACCTGGAGGGCATCGCGCTGCTGGTCGAGGATCGCCGCGCCGGCACCCTCTTCGACCCGCGGAGCCGAGCCCGCCGCCTCGACTCATCCTCCTCGCTGGCCCAGCTCATCTCGAACGCGAGCGACCCCCTGGATGTCGACCTGGAGGATCCCCGCTCGCTGCTCACCAGGCTCCCGGAGGCCGACCGTCACTGGCTGCTCGACGCCGGGTTCCGGCTGCTCGTTCCGATCGTCGCCCGCGACGGCTCGCTCTTGGGCCTCCTCGGCCTGGGCGAGAAGAAGAGCGGCCTGCCGTTCCTCCGGGAGGACCGTAAGCTCCTCTACGACATCGCCAACTCCGCAGCCCTGGGGCTTGAGCTCGACCTCAAGCACACCTGGGGGCCGTCGGGGAGGAGAGAGGAGGAGGCGCTCGCCGGCCTGCCGTCCACGAAGCCGGACCTGCCGCCCACCGAGAACGCCAAGGAGTGCGCGACCTGCGGCACGCTCTTCCTCCCCTTCACCGTCTTCTGCGGCACCTGCAGCCGCCGGCTCGAGTCGGCCCTCGTCCCCTACGTGCTGCCCGGGAAGTTCCGCATCGAGCGGCGGCTCGGCACCGGCGGCATGGGGGTCGTCTACCGCGGCACCGACCTCGCCCTGGGACGGGCGGTGGCCGTCAAGACCCTGCGGCGGGTCTCTCCCGAGGACGCCATGCGGCTGCGGCGCGAGGCGCGGGCGGCGGCGGCGGTCTCCCACCCGCACCTGGCGGCGATCTACGGCCTCGAGACCTGGCAGGGCACTCCGCTCCTCATCCTCGAGCTCCTGGAGGGCGGCACGCTCGCCCAGCGCCTCGAGAAGCAGACGCTCCCGCCGCTCGAGATGGTCGACCTGGGAATCGCCATGGCCGGCGGGCTCGAGAAGCTCCACGCCGCCGACATCCTTCACCGCGACTTGAAGCCGAGCAACATCGGCTACACGCGGGACGGCGCCCCCAAGCTCATGGATTTCGGCATCGCGCGGGTGATGCTCGACCTGCGGCCCGAGCGCAGCCACTCCTCGTCCCTCACCAGCGACGACCCTGTCGCGCCGCTGCCGCCAACCTGGACGGGCGACCAGACCCCCACCTCGATCACCGTCTCGCGCCAGCTCGTGGGGACGCTCTCGTACCTCTCCCCCGAGGCCTTGAACGGCGAGCAGGCCAATCCCTCCTTCGACCTCTGGGGGCTCTGCATCGTGCTCTACGAGTGCCTGCTGGGGAGGAAGGTCTTCGCCGGCACGGACGTCAAGCAGACCATGGCCCGCATCCGTCTCGGGCGGGTCCCGGACTTCGAGCAGACGTGCCCCGAAGGGGACCCGGCCGTGGGCGAGTTCTTCCGCTTGGCGCTGCACAAGACGACGTCCCGACGGCCCGCCACCGCGCGCGAGCTGCTGAAGCGCCTGGAACAGGTCCGAGCCCGTCTGGCAAAGTGAGCGGCCGGCTAGAAGGGGCCGCCCAGCTCGCTGATCAACGGCTTGGTCTTGGTGGCGATGCCGACGCCGTCGCCCAGCGGCAGGAGGACCGACCGCAGCTGCGGGTGCATCATCAGGTAGCCGTTGAAGGCGCGGATGGCCTCGGCGTCGGGGTCGTCGTCCCCTTCCGCCGGTTCCGCCACCTTCCCGCCCCAGAGGAGGTTGTCGATGACAACCATTCCGCCCACTTTGAGCCGCGGCAGCAGGAGGTCCAGGTAGCGCCGGTACTCCTTCTTGACGGCGTCGATGTAGGCGAGATCGATCGGCCCCGGAAGGTTGAGGAGAACTTCGAGAGCCGGCCCCTCGATCAGCTCCACCCGGTCCGCCACCCCGGCCCGTCCGAGGTAGGCCCGGGCAACGCCCAGGCGCTCCCGATCGACGTCGATCGAGATCACCCGCGCCTCCGGCGCGCCGCGCGCCAGGCAGACCGTCCCGTAGCCGATCGCCGTGCCGACCTCGACGATCCGGCGGGCGTGGGTGGCCCGGGCCAGGATCTCGAGCAGCCGGCCCACCTCGGCGTCGGAGATCGGGATCTCTCCCTTCTCCCCTTCCGCCTCCATCTCCTGGAGGAGAGGGTCGCGGGGAGGGAGGAGCCGGTCCAGGTAACGCTCCTGCTCGGGCCGCAGGATGAGGCCGGTGCCGTGTTTCATCGCTTCCCTGCCGCGGCGCCTAACCGCCGGAGCTCCTGGGTGCCCAGGCGAGGTTCTCCAGCGAGATCGAGCGCGGCCGTGGAGAGCCCCGGACGACGAGATGGAAGTTCGGGCGCAGGCGGACCTCGCAGGTCCCTCCCGGCGCCTCCTCGACCGGCACCTCGATGTCGTGCATACCGGGCCCGGAGATGCCGGTCTCGACGCCGCCGCAGCCGCTGCCCACCACCGCCGAGGGAGCGTTCGAGCCGTCGTCCGAGACGAGCTTTTCGGCGGGCGGATTGGCGGCAGGGATCCGGAGCACCATCCAGATCGCTCCCGGTCCGCGGAGGCCGCTGATCCGGAGGGTGCCCTCGCCGGAGAGCCAGCGGCGCGCCAGGATCTGGCGATCCCCACCTGGCTCGCTGGGGAGCCAGGAAGAGGAATAGGCGACCCGCGGCCCCGCCGCCGCCGGCACCTCCACCTCCGCCACCTGGTACTCGCGCCGCGCGACCTCGGAGCCGGCGTCGACCGGCCAGCGCTCCCCCCTGCCGCCACCGTAGAGGCCGGCGGTCAGCCGGTACCTGCCGGCCGGGAGAGGCGGCGCCAGCGCCGACTGGTAGATCTTGACCTCGTAGCTCACCCGCGCGCCCTCCTGCCAGGGAACCGGGAAGGCATGGTCGAAGGTGCGCTGCACCTTGCCGTGGCGGTCCAGGAGGTGGACGAATACGGTCGGCACGCCGCCATCCGTCCCCAGGGGAGCCGCGGTCTGCCAGGCAAAGCGCAGCTCCTGGAGCTGCGGGTAGCCGAGCTGGAACTGCCGCGGCTCGACGTCCAGGCGCGCCACGGCCGGAGGCTTGGCGCGGCAGCCCGCGGCACCGAGCAGGAGAGCCGCGAAAGCGGGAAGCGCCGTGACCGCCGGGAGACGTCTCATCGAGGGTCCCATGGATAGGGGGAGACGCTAGCCACCAGGGGCCCCCGTGTCAAGGCGACGTCAAGGGCGATACGTCGCCGCGCAGTCGGGCCCCTCCCAAACCGTCACTTCGAGGAGGCGGGCGCCGGGCAGCCGCTCCGCGAGCCCGGCGAAGAACCAGCCGGCGATGCGCTCGGTGGTGGGGCTCAGGCGATCGAAGGGGGGTACGGAGTTGACATCCTGGTGGTCGAGCCTGGCGGCGAGCCCGCGCAGGGCCTGCCGGACGGCCACGAAGTCGAAACCCATCCCCTCGGCGTCGAGTTCGTCCGCCGCCAGCACCGCCTCGACCGTCCAGGAGTGGCCATGGGAGGGCTCGGCCGTCCCCCGGTAGGAGGTCAGGTGATGGGCGGCTTCGAAGCCCGTCTTCACGCGCAGCAGGAAGCTAGGCAAGGAGCTGCTCCACCCTCGCGACGACCATGTCGAGTGCCACCCGGTTCTCCCCCCCTTCCGGAAGGATGACGTCCGCCCAGCGCTTCGACGGCTCGACGAACTCGAGATGCATCGGGCGGACGGTTTCCAGATACTGGCGGAGGACGTCCTCGAGCGTGCGGCCGCGCTCGGCCAGGTCGCGGCGGAGGCGGCGGATGAGCCGGATGTCGGGATCGGTGTCGACGAAAATCTTGAAATCGAGCAGATTGCGGAGGCTCGGCTCGACGAAAAGCAGGATGCCTTCGAGCAGCACCACAGGACGCGCCGCCACCTGCCGCGTCTGCGCCACTCGCCGGTGACGCCGGAAGTCGTAAATCGGCAGCTCGACGGCATGGCCGGACTTCAAGGCGGCGACGTGGTGCTCCAGGAGGTCGTTGTCGAGCGCCGCCGGGTGGTCGAAGTTGTAGTGGAGGATCTCGGCTTCGCTCTTCCAGTCGACGTCGCGATAGTAGCTGTCCTGCTCCAGGAAGGCGATCCGGTCCTGCCCCACGGCTTCGAGGATCGCCCGCGCCACCGTCGTCTTGCCCGACCCGGTGCCGCCAGCCACTCCCAGGACGCAGGGAGGCCTTGGTCTCACCTCGATGGTCTGCATTGCGCGCGGATTCTACGTCAAGTGGTCCGGCGCCTACCTCGCAGCCAGGGGCATCTCACCTCTGGCAGCGGGGGCAGTAGTAGGTGCTCCGCCCGCCCTGGACGATCCGCCGGATGGCCTCGCCGCAGGTCGGGCAGGGAGCGCCGGCGCGGCCGTAGGCGGCGAGCGAGACCTGGAAGTAGCCGCTGCGACCCTCGCCGTCGGCGAAGTCGTTGAGCGTCGTCCCGCCCTCGCCGATCGCCTGCGAGAGGATCTCGACCACCGCGCCGGCGAGTTTCTCCCAGCGCTCCGGCGAGATGCGCGCCACCGACCGCGCCGGGTGGATGCCGGCGCGGAAGAGCGACTCCGTGGCGTAGATGTTGCCGACCCCCACGACCACCGCGGCGTCCATGAGGAAGCTCTTGACCGGCCCCCGCCGTCCCGCCGCCGCTTCCCGCAGGGTACCGCCGCGGAACTCGCCGTCGAGCGGTTCGACCCCCAGGCCGGCGAAATGCGGGTCGGCGCCCAGGCTCGCGGTCGCCAGCGCCACCACCAGCCCGAACCGCCGCGGATCGCGCAGGCGGAGCCGGAGTCCGGAGCGGAGGTAGAAGGCTACGTGCTCGTGGGGCTCCCGGGGCGCGGCGCCAGCGACGAGCGTCAGCCGCCCGCTCATCCCCAGGTGGACGACGACGGTCTGGCCGCCTTCGAGGTCGATGAGGAGATACTTTCCCCGCCGGCGCACCGACTGGATGGCTCGGCCCGACGCGCGCCGCGACAGCTCGGCCCGCCGGACCTTCTCCCGCAACCGCGCATCGCGGACCTCCACCCGCTCAATGCGATCTCCCACCAGATGCGGCTCCAGGCTGCGCCGCAGCACTTCGATCTCGGGCAGCTCGGGCACGGGGCAGGGGTCCTTGTCAGGCCTGGCGGCGGGTCAGCGGCCCGCTCTGGACCTTTACCAGGGCGTGCTGGCGGTCGATGCCGACCCGGCGGTCGAGCATCTCCTGCTTGACGTAGTCGAGCAGACGATCCACCTCGACCTGCATCTGCTCCATCTGCTCCTTCATGTTGAGGATCACCTCGACCCCTGCCAGGTTGACTCCCAGGTCTCGGGTCAGGGTGAGGATGGTCTCCAGCCTGCGGATCGCCTCCTGGTCGTAGAGGCGGGTGTTGCCGGAGCTCCTGGCGGGCTTGATCAGGCCCTCGCGCTCGTAGAGGCGCAGCGTTTGGGGATGGATTGCGAAGCGCTCGGCGACGACGCTGATCATGACGAACTTCTGGTCCCCCTTCCGACGGCGAGCCGGCATCAGGCTTCCTCCTGGATCGCGACGCGCTTCACGCCGCGCTTGGGGATGACGATGCGCAGGATGCCGCGGTCGAGGCCGGCCGAGATGCCTTCGGCGTCGACCGGCATCCCGAGGTCGAAGCCGCGACGGAAGGGGCCGTAGCTGCGCTCCATGCGCAGGAAGTTGCGGTTCTCCCCGAGCGGCTGGCGGCGGCCGGAAAGCTCCAGCCGCCGCTCCTTGACCTGCAACTGGATCTCCTCGCGGCGCACTCCCGGCAGCTCCGCGAAGAGGAGGTAGGCGCCCTCCGTTTCCAGCACGTCCACCGCCGGGGCCCAGGTGCCGGGGAGGCCCCCCTCGCGGTCCTCGTACTCGGTGGGCAGAAGCGCTTCGTCGAAGAGGCCGTTGATCCGATCCTGGATGCGCGCCAGCTCCTCGAGGTAGATCTTCTTCAGGGGCGCCATGGCGAGATCACTTCTTCTCGTTGACGTCGACGTACTCGGCGTCGATCACCTCGTCGGCGGCGCCGCCCGCTCCTGGCCGCGGCGACGAGCCGGCGCCCGCCCCGGGCGCGCCCTCGGCACCGGCGGCCTGTTGCTTGTACATCACCTCGGCCAGCTTGTGCGAAGCTTGGGTGAGGCGCTCCGTGGCCGCCTCCATCCGAGAGGTATCGTCCGCCTCCAGGGCTTTCTTGGCCTCCTCGAGTGCCTGCTCGAGCTCGCCCTTCTCGCCCGCGCCGAGCTTCTCCTTGTGCTCATCGTAGGTCTTCTGGGTGCTGTAGATCAGCCCGTCCAGGCGGTTCCGCGCCTCGACCTGCTGGCGCCGCTCCTTGTCCTCGGAGCTGTGCGACTCCGCCTCGCGCACCATGCGCTCGATGTCGCTCTCGTTGATACCGCTCGAGGCGGTGATGGTGATCTTCTGCTCCTTGCCCGTCCCGAGGTCCTTGGCCGAGACGTGGACGATGCCGTTGGCGTCGATGTCGAACGCGACCTCGACTTGGGGCACGCCGCGGGGTGCCGAGGGGATGCCCACCAAGTGGAACTTGCCGAGAGTCCGGTTGTCGCGCGCCATCTCGCGCTCGCCCTGGAGCACGTGCACCTCGACCGAGGTCTGGTTGTCGGCGGCGGTCGAGAAGATCTCGCTCTTGCGGGTCGGGATCGTCGTGTTCCTCTCGATCAGCTTGGTGAACACTCCGCCCAGGGTCTCGATGCCGAGCGACAGCGGCGTCACGTCGAGCAGCAGCATGTCCTTGACGTCGCCGCGCAGGACGCCGCCCTGGATCGCCGCGCCGATCGCCACCACCTCGTCGGGGTTGACCCCCTTGTGCGGCTCCTTGCCGAAGAAGTCCTTGACGATCTTCTGGATGGCCGGCATGCGGGTCTGGCCGCCCACCAGGACGACCTCGTCGATCTGCTTGGCCTCGAGGCTGGAATCCTTGAGCGCCTGGCGGCAGGGGCCGATCGAGCGCTGGATGAGGTCCTCGACCAGCTGCTCCAGGCGGCTCCGCGTCAGGCGCAAGTTGAGGTGCTTGGGGCCCGAGGCGTCGGCGGTGATGAAGGGCAGGTTGATCTCCGTCTCCTGCGCGCTCGACAGCTCGATCTTGGCCTTCTCGGCCGACTCCTTCAGCCGCTGCACCGCCATGGCGTCCTTGCCGAGATCGATCCCCTGGTCCTTCTTGAACTCCTCGAGCAGCCAGTCGATGACCCGCTGGTCGATGTTGTCGCCGCCCAGGTGGGTGTCGCCGTTGGTCGCCTTGACCTCGACGACCCCCTCGCCAACCTCGAGGATCGAGATGTCGAAGGTGCCGCCGCCGAAGTCGTAGACGGCGATCGTCTGGTCCTTGGTCTTGTCGAGGCCATAGGCGAGGGCGGCCGCGGTCGGCTCGTTGACGAGGCGCTCGACGGTCAAGCCGGCGATCTTGCCGGCGTCCTTGGTCGCCTGCCGCTGGGAGTCGTTGAAGTAGGCGGGAACGGTGATGACCGCCCGCTCCACCTTCTCGCCCAGGTAGTCCTCGGCGGCCTGCTTCAGCTTGCCCAGGATCATCGCCGAGATCTCGGGGGGTGAGTACTTCTTGCCCTCGACGACGACGCGCACGTCGCCGTTCTCCGCCCGCTCGATCTGGTAGGGGATCATCTTCATCTCCTCGGTCACTTCGTTGTACTTGCGCCCCATGAAGCGCTTGATCGAGAAGATGGTGTTCTTGGGATTGGTCACGGACTGGCGCTTGGCCACCTGCCCGACGAGACGTTCGCCGCTCTTCGAGAAAGCGACGACCGAGGGGGTGGTCCGGTTGCCTTCCGCGTTGGGGATGACCTTCGCTTCGCTACCTTCCATCACAGCGACGACGCTGTTGGTGGTGCCGAGGTCGATGCCGATGATCTTGCTCACGTGCTCTCCTCCTTGGTAGATCCGTTCGACGCGGGAGCCGAAGCCCGCCGCGAGGTCCAAATCTTAGAATTTTAGTGGCGCTCTGTCAATCTTGCGCCTCACTATGTTTGACAGATTCGCACTGAGATTTATTCCAACCGAGAGGAGGCTGCGGAGGGCGTCCGTGGGCACCTAGTCGATCAGGACGAGGGGGGCCTGATGGTCGGGCGAGACGGAAATGAAGTCCGGGTCGAGAAGGAAGTTGCCGGTGATCGCCTCCGTCGACTCGGCGCCGGCGATCGGCGTCCCCTTGCCGTCCACTGGCTGCACGACGTACCCCTCCTCCCGGGCCGCGTAGCGCAGCGCGTAGCCCTGAGGATCATGGAGGTCCTCGCCGGCGAGCAGGCCGGCCTGCTGGAGCTGGGAGAGCCGCTCGGGGAAACGACCCTCGAGGAGGAAATAGGTCTTCGCGGCGCGGTCGATCTTGAGGTACAGGGGAGCCCGCTGCGCCTGCGCCAGGGCCAGCCGCTGCCCATCCTGCCAGGGAAAAGGGAGGACCAGGAAATCGGGGACGCCGAGCAGGACGACCACCAGCAGGATCGCGGGCGCCAGGGCGAGAAGCCTGGCGATCACCCGGTACGATCTCGGAACCGCCAGCTCCTCCACCTTCATCTTGCGGAAGACGGTGGCGGGCCCGCGCTCGGCACCCGCCTGGGGAGTGGGCCCGGCGGCGGTCCGCGGCGCGGAAGAACGCTTGGGGAGCGCCAGAGGCGGTTCCACCCGGCCGACGACGGCGGCCAGGGAGGGCAGAGCCGCCCGCCGGGAAGCTCCCTCGGCCGCCGCCCCGGCCGACGG
>DATNKQ010000449.1:0-3853 GCA_035603315.1 Thermoanaerobaculia bacterium | reverse complement strand
AGGTTGAAGCGGACGCCTGTGCGGGTTCCGAACCGCAGCGGTAGCGTCCTCGCCAGCTTCCTGGCCAGGCCGATCCTCGGGGTGGATGGCGGGCGCTCGGTGTCGGTCATGACTCCCTCTCTGGTTGGTGAACCGGGCCGTGATGTCCTGCGATGACGTCAAGCTACGCCTTGCCCCTCGACCCGCCAATCAGACGATCGAACGGCGGATCGGCGAAAAATGGCCGAGATCGTGTCGGGGTTCGTCCTATGGTGGGCGCGGCCCGGCGGGGCGCACCGGCCTTGGGAGGGCAGCCCCGGCGGTTTGACAGGCCTCCGCGGATCGCTCACCATTAGGCCGTGCCCCGAGAAGCTCCCCCTCGTCCAGCGAGCGTCGGCGAGGGGTCGATGGCGGTCCAGCCGGTGGAGCTCGCGCCCGGCGTCGTCCTCGGCGGCGCCGGCGCGCTGCCGGTGATCGCCGGCCCCTGCGTCCTCGAGAGCGAGGAGGTGGCCCTGGGGACGGCGCGGACGCTCGCCGCCATGGCCCAGCGCCTCGGCGTCCCCCTCATCTTCAAGTCCTCTTTCGACAAGGCCAACCGCAGCTCGATCGGCAGCTACCGCGGCCCCGGGCTCGCCGCCGGCCTCGCCCTCCTCCGGCGGGTGCGCGAGGAGACCGGCCTGCCGCTCCTGACCGACGTCCACGAGCCCGCCCAGTGCGGCCCGGCGGCCGAGGTCTGCGACGTGCTGCAGATCCCCGCCTTCCTCTGCCGGCAGACCGACCTGGTGGTGGCGGCGGCGGCGACCGGCCGCGCCGTCAACGTCAAGAAGGGGCAGTTCATGGCGCCGGACGACATGGCGCGGGTGATCGCCAAGGCGCGCAGCACCGGCAATGAGCGGGTGACGGTGACCGAGCGCGGCGTCTCCTTCGGCTACCACGACCTGGTGGTCGACATGCGGAGCTTCGCGCGGCTGCACGAGGACGGGGTGGCGGTGATCTACGACGTCACCCACTCGCTCCAACTCCCCGGCGGCGGGGCCGAGAGCGGCGGCCTTAGGCGCTACGCCGAGCCGCTCGCCCGGGCGGCGGTCGCCGCCGGCGCCGACGGCGTCTTCCTGGAGGTCCATCCCGACCCTTCGCACGCCCGCTCCGACGCCGCCGTCCAGCTGGCGCCCGAGCGCGCGGAGGCGCTGCTCGCCTCGCTCCTCGCCCTGCGCAAGGCGATGGAAGGAGCCGCCGCGTGAGGCCCAAGCTGGTCCCCCACAAGACGCGGCGTCCGGCCCGCGCGGTGGCCGCCGAAGTCCTGGAAACCGAGGCGGCGGCGATCCGCGGCCTGCTGCCGCAGCTCGACGAGAGCTTCGACCGCGCCGTCGAGACGCTCCGGGCCTGCACCGGCCGGGTGGTCTGCACCGGCATGGGCAAGAGCGGCCTGATCATGAAGAAGGTCGCCGCCACCCTCTCCTCGACCGGCACCCCGGCGCTCTTCCTCCACCCCGCCGAGGCGGTGCACGGCGACCTCGGCATGATCGTCGCCGGCGACGTCGTGCTCGCCGCCTCTTACTCGGGGTCGACGGAGGAGCTGATCCGCCTGGTGGAGACCCTCAAGCGGCTGGGCGTGCCGCTGGTGGTGATGACCTCGAGCCCGGCCTCTCCGCTGGCCCGCCACGCCGACGTCCACCTGGCAGCCGCCATTGACCGCGAGGCCTGCCCGCTCAACCTGGCCCCCACCGCCTCGACGACCGCCATGCTCGCCCTAGGCGACGCCCTCGCCATGGCGCTCCTCGAGGCGCGCGGCTTCACCAGCGACGATTTCGCCCTCCTCCACCCCGCCGGGCAGCTCGGCAAGCGGCTGCTCAAGGTCGAGCAACTCATGCACAAGGACGACGCCCTGCCCCGGGTCGCCGCCGACACGCCGATGCGCGAGGCGATCTACGAGATGTCGCGGAAGGGGCTGGGGATCACCGCGGTGACCGCCGCGGGCGATCCCGAAAGGCTCACCGGCTGCATCTCGGACGGCGACCTGCGGCGGCTCCTCGAGCACGACGACGGCCTCCTCAAGCGCACCGCCGGCGAGTGCATGAACGCCCATCCGCACACCATCGCCGCCGACGAGCTGGCCGCCGCCGCCCTGAAGACGATGGAGGACCACCGCATCACCTCGCTCTTCGTCTGCGCGGGCGAGCGGCTGGTCGGGGTGGTCCACCTGCACGACCTTTGGGGGCTGGAGTTATTCTAGGGAACGACGAGCTCGCCCGCCGCGCCGCGGCCCTGGAGTGGCTGCTTTTCGACGTCGACGGCGTGTGGACGGACGGGCGGCTGATCTACGGCGCCCAGGGCGAGGAGTGGAAGGTCTTCGACGTCCGCGACGGGCTCGGCCTCAAGCTCGCGCAGCGGGCGGGCCTGAAAATCGGCGTCCTCTCCGGCCGCGAGAGTCCGGCGCTGGCCAACCGGGCGCAGGAGCTGGGCGTCGACGCCCTGGTGATGGACCGCGCCGACAAGAAGGACGCCTTCCTCGAGTTTCTGGCCGCAGAAGGCACGGCGCCCGAGCGGGTCGCCTACCTGGGGGACGACATCGTCGACCTGCCGGTCCTCACCCGCTGCGGCCTCTCCTTCGCCCCCGCCGACGCGGTCCCCGAGGTGCGGGAGCGGGTGGACCGCGTGCTCAGCCTGCGGGGCGGCCGGGGGGTGGCGCGCGAGATGGTCGAGGTGGTGCTTCGCGCCCGCGGCGACTGGGACCGGGTGACGGCGCCGTTCTTTACGTGATGCCGGACGGCAAAGATGGCCGTCCCCGGTGATCGCCTGACCCTTGCCCCGGCGCGCCGGAAGCGGCCGCCGAGCCGGCTGCGGCCGGTGCTGGTGGCGGCCCTCCTGCGGCTCCTCTCCGGCCTCCTCTCCCTCCTCTCCTGGCGCGCCGCCCAGCGCTGCGGCCGGCTCCTGGGCACTCTCTGGTTCGCCGCCAGCCGGCGCGACCGCGGCCGCTCGCTCGCCCATCTGGCGATCGCCTTCCCCGACCTCCCCGAGGACTCCCGCCGGCAGCTCGCCCGCGACTGCTTCCGCCACCAGGGGATGAACCTCGCCGAGTGCCTCCACCTGATGCGGCGGGACTGCGCCGCCGTCGCCTCGCACGTCGAGCTGCGCGGCTGGGAGGAGATCGAGCGGGCGCAGGGCGACGGGCGGCCGATCGTCATCTTGACCGGCCACTGCGGCAACTGGGAGCTCCTGGCGGCGGCCCTCAACTGCCGCGGCCTGGGGATGGCGGTAGTGGCGCGGGCCCTCGACGAGCCCCGGCTCCAGGGCCTGCTCGCCGGCCTGCGCGGCCGCTTCGGCACCGTCACCATCGAGCGCGGCAGCGAGGGCGCCGCCCGCCAGATCCTCGGCACCCTGCGCCGCGGCGGCGCCCTCGGCATGCTCATCGACCAGGACACCAAAGTGGACGGCGTCTGGGTGCCGTTCTTCGGCCGGCCGGCCTTCACGCCGGTGGGAGCGGCAAAGATCGCGCTGCGCCAGCGGGCGCGGGTGATCGCCGTCTTCATCGAGCGCCTGCCGGACGGCTCCCACCTCGCCCGCGCCGTGCCCCCCCTCGACCTCCCCGCCGATCCGCGCGAGGCCACCGCCCGCATGACCGCCGTCGTCGAGGAACAGATCCGCCGCCGCCCCGAGCAGTGGGTCTGGATGCACCGCCGCTGGCGCCGCCAGCCGCCGGCTGCGGAGTCCTAAGCCAGCCCCCGGGATAAACTCCGCCTCCGTGCGAGCCGTCCTCCGAATCCCGCGCCCGACCCTTGCCGTCCTGGCGCTCCTGCTCCTGTCCGCTGCCGCCTGCCGGCACACGGCCGCCCCGCGGTCCGGGGCCTGGGAGCGGGTGGACCTGTGGACGACG
>DATNKQ010000431.1:0-4038 GCA_035603315.1 Thermoanaerobaculia bacterium | reverse complement strand
CTACTTGTGTGAGGCGGTCTCTGGGGAATAGCCGCCTGCCCGTCAGTCTATTCCCGGTGGCGGTGGTAGCATCGTATCAACCTCGCGAGAGGCGCGAGCCGGTGGGGAAAGGGTAGACGGATCATGGTCATGGCGATCCGCAGGCAGGAGAAGCGGCGCGGCAGCGCGACGGCCGAGAGCGGCCTGCTCGCCGCCGCCATTCTCCTGCAAGGATTCGGCCTGGCCTGGTGGGCCTGGCGCGACAGCTCGCGGCCCGCCCTCGTCTGGATCTGCGCCGGCACCCTCCTGGCCGCCGCGCTGGCCCTGGCGCGCCGCCGCCAGGCGCCCGGATACCTCGAGGCTACCCTGGCGACCGCCAGCATGGGCGGGCTCGGCATGCTGATCGGCGGCCTCCTCGACGCGCGCGTCGCCGCTGTCGGTGCCGTCCAAGCCATGGGCGGCGGCCCCGGCATGGCGGAGCACGCCGGCCTCTCCTGGAGCTGGGCGACGGCCCTCATGCTCGTCTTCTGTCTGCCCGTGTGCGGGCGCTGCCTGCCGGTCCTGCACCGCGGCCGCTTCGCCTCCCGCCTGGCGGCTCTCCTGACCACCTGCGGCGCCATGGTCGCCGGCATGCTCCTGGGCGGCGCCCTCCTGGGAACGGCCCTCGCCGCGGCCCTGCGGTCGCCGGCGCTCGGAGGTCACCTGGCGATGGTCGTCGGGATGACGGCGGGCATGGCGGCCGGCGCCCTCCTCCTCGCGGCCCTGCCGCACCTCGCGCCGCCCTCCGTCGACCCGACCTGAGCTGGAATCCTCTTTCGGCGCGCGCGGTTCTCCCCTCTGGGAGGAGAGATCGCGATGAATCGAGGAATCGTCCGCAGCTGCCCGTCCTGCGGCAAGAAGAACCGGGTCCTCTACGCCCGGCTGGGGGAAGAGGCGCGCTGCGGCTCCTGCCGCGCGCCGCTGCCGCCGCCGACCGAGCCGCTGGCGGTCGATCAGGGGAGCGAGCTCGACGGCCTGCTCCGCGAGGCGGGCCTGCCGGTGCTGGTCGACTTCTGGGCCCCCTGGTGCGGTCCCTGCCGCACGGTGGCGCCGGAGATCGGCAAGGTGGCGGAGCGCAACGCCGGCCGGCTCTTGGTCGTCAAGGTCAACACCGACGTCGATCCCGCCGTCGGCGCGGCTCACCGCATCAGCGGCATCCCCACCATGGCCCTCTTCCGCGGCGGCCGCGAGCTGGCGCGGACGAGCGGCGCCCGTCCCGCCGCCGCCATCGAGGGGTTCGTGCGCCAGGCCCTGCAGGCGGCCTGACGCGGCTACTTGTGCCCGAGCGTCATGGCGGTCAGCTTCCAGGCGCCGCCCTGTTGGGCGAAGGTGGCGCGGTCGCCCGCGTACTTCGGGTCGGTCGCCGAATCCGGCGGGCAGAGGAGCTGGCTGCCGGTAGAGAGGCAGCCGCGGTCGAGCAGCGCCTTCAGCCGGTCGGTGTACTCGTCGTGGGCGCGCAGCTGCTGTAGCGCCTCCTCGGTCGGGACCTGGGCGCCGTTCCAGCCGAACGGCTCCGCCATGTAGCGGTGGAGCGCCACCAGATTTCCGCGGTCCGCCGCCCGTCCCACCCAGTAGATAACCTGCTGCTGGTCGGGCGTCAGCTCGGCGCTGGGCGCGGCGGCCTGGCCCGCCGGCGCCGCGGCCGGCTTCTCCTCCTGCTTGCCGCAGGCGCCGAGGCAGAGGGCGGCGGCCAGGGAAACCGCGAACATTGGCGGCGTCAGGTGCAGCAGGCGGATCACCTCGGCGGCGCCGAGCCCCTTCTTGTCGAGCGTCTCGTCCATGGTCTCCTTCCTATCGGTCGTCAGCGAGGAAGTATAAGGGATGTGCGCGGCTCCCGCGCGGGCGGTCCGGACGGCCCGGGCGATTCTGGCGATTCCGATCGCGTCGGCCGGTTTCTGAAATACTTGCGGGCGAGGAGCCCCATGCCCAGCGCTTGCCGATTCGTCCGCCGCCTGCTGCCGCTGCTCGCCTTTCTCCCCGGCCTCGTCCCCGGAGCCCTCGCCGCCGCTCCGGACCCCAGCTACGCGGCGCTCCGCGCCGCCCGCCCGGACGGGCGGACCATCCCCGTGCACGGCCTGGTCCTGGAGCGCGACGTCTTCCGCTTCCAGTTCGACTCCGGCGCCTTCCACCTCCTCGCCCCGGTCGGTGGGCGCACGGTGGGCGCGGTCTTCGTGGGCCAGGGGAGCTATCGCCTCACACCGGCGACCGAGGCGGAGCGCCGGCACCTCGGCCTGGTCGCCGGGGACGACAGGCTCGAGATCCTGGCCGACAACTTCGAGGAGCTGGTGCTGCTCTTCGGCGACGACACGGCGGCGGAGCTCGCCCTCCACGCGCCGATTCAACCGATGCAGAAAGCGGAGCCCGACCGGCGGGCCGCCGCGGCCTACGAGAGCCATCTGAAGCGGCAGAAGAAAGACTTCCACACCAACTTCGACCTCCGCCTGCTGGCCGATCTCCTCAATACCCCCGGGCTCACCTCGGGGGTGTTCCTGGCCTTCGTCGACGGCAGGAAGTATCCGCCGGCGCTGGCCGCCGTCGATCCCGACGGCGCCGAGGCCCTGCGCCTGGCGCCGATGCTCGGCGGCGAAGGCTCGATCTTCTTCGTCGCCGATCCGGCCAAGGGCGGGATCTGGTACCTCTGCCACCAGGCGATCGAAGTCAAGAGCGGCCGCTTTGCCCGCGCCAAGCGGCTGGCCGACGCTCTCCATTACACCGTCGACACCAGCGTGGCGCGCGACGCCGACCTCGCCGGCACGACGACCATCCGCTTCGACACTCTGGTCCCCGGCCTCCGCCTGCTCCCCCTGACGCTGATGCCGAAGCTGCGCCTCCAGAAGGCCGCGTTCGCCATGGCCCCGGCGCCGGGCGCCCCAGGGGAGCCGGCGTGGGCCGGCCTCGCCTTCGTGCAGGAGAACGAGAAGGAGGACGCCGACGCGGCAGTGATCTTCCCGGCGGCGCTCCCCAAGGGGGCGAAGGTCCTCCTTCGCCTCTCCTACAAGGGCGACCAGGTGCTGCAGGACGCCGGCGACAAGAACTTCGTCGTCGGCGCCCGCGAGAGCTGGTACCCCAACCTCGGCGTCTTCTCCGATCCGGCGAGCTTCGACCTCACCTACCGCGTCCCCGAGGGGAACGAGATCATCTCGGTCGGCCGGCAGGTGGAGGCGCGGGTCGAGGGCAAGGAGAGCGTGTCGCGGTGGCAGACCGACGGGCCGGTGCAGGTCGCCGGCTTCAACTACGGCAAGTTCAAGAAGGTCGACCGGCGGGACGAGACGAGCGGCCTGGACGTGGCGGTCTATACCAACCCCGGAACGCCCGACATCGTGCGGACGATCAACGGCATCCTCTCCGGCGGCGGTGGTGGCGAGATCGGCGAGATCGCCAACGTCGACCGCTCCTTCGCCAGCGGCCCCCAGGGCCCCTCGCTCGGCAAGGTCAACACCGCCCGGCTCGCCGAGTCGGCGCTCGCCGACGGCCTCAACGCGGCGCGCCTCTTCACCACCTACTTCGGCCCGCTGCCGGAGAAGCAGGTGGCGATCACCCAGCAGTCGCAGTGGAGCTTCGGCCAGTCTTGGCCGTCGCTCATCTTCCTGCCCTACGTGGCTTTTCTGGACGGCACCCAGCGGCAGCGCCTGGGCCTCACGCGGGCCAACGACTTCGTCGACGAGGTGGGCTTCCACGAGTTCGCCCACCAGTGGTGGGGGCACCTGGTGGGCTGGGACTCCTACCGCGACCAGTGGCTCTCGGAGGGGTTCGCCGAGTTCTCGGCGGCGCTCGCAGTGCAGCGCACCAAGGGGCAGAAGGCCTACGACGACTTCTGGCGCAACCGGCGCCGGACGATCGTCGGCAAGATCCCCGGCGCGCCCGCCAACTACGAGGCCGGGCCGATCACCTTGGGCTACCGGCTGTCCACCGCGCGCACCCCCTGGGCGGCCCAGGCGATTATCTATTCGAAGGGCGCCTACGTGCTCCACATGCTCCGCATGATGATGTGGGAGGCCGGCGCGCCCAACCCGGACGACC
>DATNKQ010000430.1:0-18073 GCA_035603315.1 Thermoanaerobaculia bacterium | reverse complement strand
TCGCCGAAGATGCCGAACTTCCCCTTGCCGGTGAGCACCTCGCGGCGGCCGAGGAGGCTCGCCTGCCGGCTCTGGTAGGAGAGCCGGTAGTCGCGGAGGATGCTCTCGCGAGAGAGCTGGGCCGCCGTCGTGGCGCCCGCCAGGGTGGAGGTTGCTGGATCCAAGGGTGTCTCCCCGGCGGCGTGGCCGTGGGTGTCGCCGCAATGGTAGCATGTGAATCGAATCCGCCAGGACGCCGCCGCCGGGCTGGCTTGCGGCCGCCCGTGCCGCCCCACGTCCGCGCGAAAGATTGAGCGATCAAGCAGATGAAAAATCGGGAAGAACGACGCCGGCACCGCCGTTACGAGGTGGAGGGGCTGTCGGGCAAGATCGCCGACCGCCATGATTTCGACATCCTCCTGCTCTCCCGCGGCGGCCTCCTCCTGACCACCGGCTTCGAGCCGCCGCTGGGACAGGTGGTGGACCTCGAGGTGCCGCTGCCGGGCGGGGTCTTCCGCTCGGCGTCCCGGGTCGTCTTCGTGGGCGAGGACAGCGGCGCTCCGCGCGGGCGGCGCTACCGCGTCGGGGTCGCCTTCGCCGTCGAGTCCGACGCCGACGCCGCCATCCTCGACGGCTTCATCACCCGCGAGATCGAGCACCCGGAGCAACCGATGGGAACGGAGACCCCTTGACCCGCAGAATGCTGATCAACGCGCAGCGCCCCGAGGAGCTGCGCGTCGCCGTCGTCGCCGGCACCACCCTCGAGAGCTTCCAGGTGGACGTCGCCGAATCGGGCCTGACCCGCGGCAACATCTACCGCGGAACCATCGCCGGCATCCAGCCCAGCCTGAACGCCGCCTTCATCGACTACGGGATCGAGCGCCACGGCTTCCTGTCGATCCAGGACGTCGTGCCGCAGGCCTACTACCGCGATCCCCAGGGCGGCCACCCGCGCATCGAGGAGGTGCTCGACCGCGGCAAGCCGATCGTCGTGCAGGTGGCGAAGGACGCCATCGGCCAGAAGGGAGCCTCGCTCACCACCAACCTGAGCCTCGCCGGCCGTTACCTCGTCCTCACCCCTTTTGACGACACCCGCGGGGTGTCGCGTAAGGTCGAGGACGAGGAGACGCGCAAGAAGCTCAAGGCCCAGGCCGCCAAGCTCGACCTGCCGGAGGGCTGCGGGGTCATCGTCCGCACCAACGCCCTGGAGCAGACCAAGGTCACCCTCGCGCGCGACCTCGCAGCCCTCCTGCGGCTGTGGAAGCGGCTGCAGGCCGAGGCCACCCACGGCCGCGGCACCCGCCTCCTCTACACCGACCAGGACCTCATCGTGCAGGCCCTCCGCGACCACCTGGACGCCTCGATCGAGGAGGTGCTGGTCGACGACGACGAGGCCTACGCGCGGGCGGAAAGCTACCTGCAGGCCTTCATGCCGCGCGGCAAGACCCGCCTCATCCGCTACGCCGAGCGCCTCCCCCTCTTCTCGCGCTTCGAGCTGGAGGCGCAGATCGACCGCATCTACCAGCGCACGGTGCCGCTGCCCTCCGGCGGCTCGATCGTCATCGATCCCACCGAGGCGCTGACGGCGATCGACGTCAACTCCGGCCGCTCCACCCGCGCCGCCACCCAGGAGGAGACCGCCGTCAATACCAACTTGGAGGCCGCCCGCGAGGTCGCCCGCCAGCTGCGCATGCGCGACATCGGCGGCCTGGTGGTGGTCGACTTCATCGACATGCGGGCGTCGCGCAACCAGCGCAAGGTGGAGAAGGCGCTCCGCGACGCGCTCAAGGAGGACAAGGCGCGGACGACGGTCCTCAAGATCTCGGACAACGGCCTCCTGGAGATCAACCGCCAGCGCATCCGCCAGGCGCTCGCCCTGCGCACCCACCGCCCCTGCCCCACCTGCGGCGGCCTGGGCTCGATCGCCAGCCCCGAGGCGGTGTCGCTGAACCTCCTGCGGCGCATCGAGGCGCGCGCCGCCTCCGGTCTCGTCGAGGGGGTGAAAGTGGCCCTCCACCCCGAGCTCGCCGACGCCCTGCAGAACGGCCGCCGCCAGGAGCTGGCGGAGCTCGAAAGGGAGTTCGACCTCAAGATCGAGATCATGGCCTCCGCCGGCCTCCACCGCGCGGAGGAGAAGATCGAGTGGGTCTACCGCGAGAAGCCCGCGGCGCGCCCTAAGGCGAAGTCCGCCCGCCCGGTCCTCAGAGCCGGCGATCTCGCTCCCCTGCCGGAGCCGGCGGCCAAGGGCGGTGACGCGGAGGAAGAGGACTTCGAGGACGACTTCGAGGACGAGGAGGGGGTGGCCGAGGAAGAGGCGGCGCCCGCCCGTCAGGCCGGCGGCAGGCCGCCTTCGGCTCGGCCCGACGCCGCCGCGGCACGCGGCAAGAAACGCCGCCGAGGCGGCCGCAAGCGCAAGAAGGCGAGCGGCTCTGCCGGCCGCTCAATAGCCGATCATGCCGAGCCGGTCTCCGACGTCACCGCCCTCGCCCCCCGCGGTCTCGTCCCCGGCCCTCCGGACGGCGAGCAGGCGGAGCGCCCCGCGGAGGGCGGCGGCAGGCCGAAGAAGAAGCGCCGCAGCCGGCGCCGTCGCGGCAGGAAGGGAAGCGGCGAGGGAGCAGGGGATGCCGATACCGCCTCCGAGACCGGCGACCGCGGCCAGCCGGGCCACCCGCTGGCCGCCGGCGAAGAGCCGGATCGCCGCCGCGAGCCGGCGGATATCCCCTTCGAGCCGGCGCCGTCCGGCGGCGAGTACGAGGAGTAGGGCCACAGCCCTCAACCCCTTTTCATCCCCCAGGGCCCATGGCATGAACATGCTCTATACGCTCCTGGCCGTCTACCGTTAGCCTCAGTTCGGAGAGAAGAGACCGCGCGCCCGCCGAGACGAGCTCGCGGGCAGCCGGACGATGCTCTCCGAAAGGGGCCTGCGGCCCATGAACGGAGGCGAGGCGTGAACAGAAAGCTGGCGGCTCTGGTGATCGGCATCGGTGTCCTCTCCCTATCGGCCTGCGCGACCATCCGCGAGATCCGGGACATGGATCGCGAGCCGACCGACGCCGAAAAGGCGGCGAAACGTGCGGAACATGCCCAACGGGAGGCGGTCGAGGTGGCGGCCCTCGTCAAGCGGCTCAACGAGATTCCGACCGGATGGAATTGGGCCTGGAGGGGCGGTGAGCTCGTCTACGGGGCGGTCGCCGAGGACGATCGCGTGGCGGCGGCCTATGCCCTGGGCCACCAGTACAAGGCCTACAGCGCGATCCCCGACTTGGCGGTGGCCTTGAAGGACAAGGACGATCGCGTGCGCATCAACGCGGCGTCTTCCCTCCTGGAGATGGCGGATCACGCGTCGGCCGTGCAGGCGGCGCTCAAGGAGGCCCTGAACGACCCCTATTACCAGATACGCCTCGACGCGGTGAGGACGCTCGTGCAGCTGGGCGTCCCCACCGCCGAGCTGATGCCGACGCTCGACGGCGTCGCCGCGGGCACCAGCCCGTCCGACGCGGTGGAAGCCGCGGACCTGCTGATCTCGATGGGGCGGGATCCGTCGGGTCTCGTCCCGGTCCTGATGAACGCGATGGCGGACCCGGAGCTGAGCGAGACGGTCATCGACGACCTCTCCGACCAGTACGAGAACCCCGCCTACCTGCCGATCCTGTTGATGGGGCTGAACAGCGCGGACACCAAGGTCCGAGCCGGGTGCATCAGCCTGCTCGGCGGTCCGACCTATGCGAGCCCCGAGGTCACGGCCGCCCTCCGAAAGGCCAGCACGAGCTGGATCCCCGACGTCCGGAAAAGCGCGGCGGCGGCGCTCGTCGTCGGCGGAGACTCGGAGGGCGAGCCGGGCAAGGTGGCAGGTCCGGGGACCGGGGCGGCCAACGAGTCGATCGCCAAGCTCCTGAAGCTCCTGGGTGACCGGGACGAGTCGGTGCGCAGAACGGCCGTGGAGAGCCTGGGCCGGCTGAAGGACAGCTCCCCGGAAGTGATCGCCGCCCTCCGCACGAGCCTCAAGGACCACGACGAAGACGTCCGGGAGGCGACGGCGGATGCGCTCGGAGCGATCGGCAAGCCGGCCCAGGCCGCGGTGCCGGATCTCTGGGCGATCTGGAACGACAGCCGGAAGCCGAAGGCGGGCAAGTTCGACTGGATCGTCGCCGATGCCGCCGCCAGGGCGCTCTATTGGGGCATGGGCGAGGACGTCGAAAATGGCGTCACCGGATGGTATGGCGCCCAGTGGGGCATGAACCCTTCCCAGGTGCGGGCGGCCTTCGAGAAGGACGGCGTGTCCATCACCGAAGAAGGTGGGCCTCCCCCGGTCCTCGGCATCGATCGCGTGAGCTGCGGTTGCGGGCAGGCCGCCAGGTGCAAGTGGGTGTGCTCGGATTCGCCAACTGTAGAAGCTTCAGGGCCTACCATTCCCGTCTCCGTGTCCTTTGTCTTCGACGCTGCCGGTCTGCTTTCCAAGGTTCAGCTCCAGTCTCACGTCGGCGACTTGAGCCGTTGTCAGGAGATCGGCACCATCCTCGCGGGGCTCGAGTGGACCTACAGCACCTCGCACACCAAGACGCCTGTTTCGTCGCCGGCCGCACCGGCCGCGACGACCTGGTCCTACGATTGGTCGCTGGCGACCTCCAGGCTCACGTACAGGACGGAGACCACGCCAGCCGCCTGCGAGATCGAGCTTGCCTACGCCAAGGACGACACCTCGCACCCCGGACCCCGGTAGCCTCCTGGCATGAAGGTCCCGACTCTTCTCGTCGCCGTGGCCGCCGCCGCGCTCGCCGCTGCGGCCCAGGCGGACGTCGGACCGCCGGCCCCCAAGCCCACGACGGCGTTCCACGCCGGCGACTATGCGTCGCCCCGCTTCCACGTGACGTCGGCCGATTACCAGGCCAACGGGCTGGACGTCCGGATGATCCAGGTCCAGGACCGCGAGCCGCTGGGCTTCCGCTGCCGGGGATGGCTGCAGATCCGCCCCGCCGGAGGCGCGCCGCGATGGATCTACCGGGGCGACATCGAGGCGGTGGGCTCGTCCTATGGGCTGTTCGTGCCGCCCACCCAGCCGATGCCTCGCTTCTTCCTGGTCGTCGAGCTCAACGGCTACGACGGCAAATTGATTCTCGTCGACGGGAAGGGAAAGGTCCGGGAGGTGCCGGGCGGGGCGTATCTCGTCGACTTCCAGCGGCGCCTGCTGCTCAGCCGGTCGTTCGCCGACCTCCCGCCGTCTCTCGCCGTCCTCGACCTCGACGATGGGAAAACGGTCTTTCAGGGGGTCCAAAAAGAGATCTACAACTGGTACCGCCTGGATTCCGATCTGTTCTTCACCGCCACCAGGGCCGCGGGCTCCGAGCTCGAGGAAGACCGCACGACCGGCTATTCCTACGATGCGGCGAAAAGGGCCGTGATCCCGCGGCCTCTGACCCCCACCCTGTGGAGCCGGGCCGAGCCGGTGGAGCCGGACTTCGATCCCCGCCGATACCAGGACTGCACCTCCGAGGAGCGGAGGTACGGCCGGGAACGGTGAAGGCCACCGGCCTACTTACGGATCGTGAAGTCGACCGTCAGCGTGTAGAGCGTCGTCACCGGTTGGCCCCCATAGAGCGCCGGTTTGAAGCGCCAGTCGCACATGGCGTCAAGAGCGCTCGCCTGCATGCCCGGCAAGCCGTCGGGGTTCAGGAGGGCCGGGTTGCGCACCAACCCTGTCGGCGTGATGACGATTTCCACCAGCACCTTTCCTTGCCACCTTTCGGCGCGCGCGTACTCGGGGTACTCCGGCTGGCGCCTGGTCAGGATCTCGGGTCTCTGGACCGGCAAGCCCTTCGCCAACCTGTTTGCCGGAGAGCTGAAGGACTCTCCCCAAGGGTGATCTTCGAGGAGCCTCCCGGCGGCTCCGTAGGCCGAGAGGTCGGTGGCGTAGAGACGCGGCTCCAGGGTCTGGGCCGCCTGCCAGCGGCAGATTGCACCGTCCGCCTCCCCCTGGCCGGCCTGCGCCAGGGCCTTCAAGGCAAGGGTGACTCCCAGCAAGGCCCGGGACGGGATGCTGTCCGCCTGGCTCGATCCCCAGACCTTCCCAAGCTGCTTGCGGGCCTCCGGGTAACGGCCGGCGCGGAGCGTCGCCTCGGGCTCCGCCAGCGGAGTGCCGGCAAACTCCACGACGTTCGCCAGAGGCCGCCGCTCCGCCGGGATCTTCATCTCGTAGAAGGCCGCGACCGCTGCCTTTCCGTCCCGGGCCGGCTCGAAACGCCAATCCCGCAACGCCTCGAGGACGGCGTAGCTGAGCGCTCCCGAAGTGCTCTCGGCCACGACCGGCTGCTCGATCCGTCCCTGGGCGTTGACGATGGCCTGCAGCCGGATCCCCGTGGGGGTCGCTCCCCACACGGCGGGAAGCTCGACCTTCTTGGCCTCCAGGATGCGCGGCGGGGAAAAAGAGCCGCCGCCGTCTCCCGTCCGCCGGAGGGTGAGGCCGGCCGGCACCTCGTCCGCGTGGCGGAGGGCATGGCTCGCCAGGAGCTCGCCGGGAGCGCCGAACGGCTGCGGATCGAAGTCCACCTTGAGGTTCTGGGCCACCGACCAGTGCCAGAAGGCGTCCTCCGTGCGGCCCTGACCGGCCTCCGCCACGGCGAGCCGGGCGACGGCGTCGAAAGTGCCCGAGGTCTCCTTCAGCAGCGCAGCGGAGAGGAGCGAGCGGGACTCCGCCTCAGCCGCCGCCCATTCGCCTCGGCGAAGCTGGCCGTCGATCTTCTCCAGGCTCGCTGCCGGCCGCTTGACGGCGGTCTTTTCCGAGGGCGGCACCCGAACCTTCGCGGCAAAGCCGGCGTGCGGCAAGGCGAGGGTGGTGACAAGGCAGAAACCGGCCAAGACGGAACGCATAGGTTTCTCAAGGACTGATCTTCAGTCTATCAGTATCAGCAGATGGCAGCGACTTCCTACTCCGCGGCGATCAGCGCCCAGCAGACGATCGCGCTGCACACGGAGCTCCAGCGGCCGAAACCCTTGTAGATCTGCGCCGCGAACGCCGCCTGCTGCCGGAGGGTGCCTTCGGCCTTGATCTGGGGGTCGGAGACGTTGCGCACGGCGAGCCAGCGCGGGGCCTTGGCCCCCATCTGATCCGCGACGAGACCCAGCACGGCGTCTCCCATCTCCGACACATCGCCCAGCCCTTGAAGCTTGTAGTGATTGTCCGAGGTATCGAAGCCGAAGAAATCGGTCGTCACGACAGAGGACGCGAGCGCGGTCTTCGACACCTTCACGATCTTCGGCGGCCGGGTGTTTTCCTTGGGGAGCTGTCCGGCGTTCGCCTTGAAAAGGGTCTTCGCCGTGGCGAAGTGCTGGCTGTTGGCGGCGCTGCTCACGTAGTGGGAGTCGTGAAAGGGCTCCTGCTTGAACTTCGCGGTGCAATCGAAGCGCACGATCGGGCTGACGATCACGTCGCCCACCTCGAACTGCGTCCCGATCCCTCCCGCCGTCCCCGTGGTGAGGACGAGCTTGGGCTGCACCTCGGCGACGATCTGCCGCCAGACGTCCTCGTTCGGCAGCTGCGGCCCATCCTGCGACATGTGGGAGTCGGACTTGAAGACGACGACGCTCTTGCCGCCGATCGCCGTCGTCCAGTAGGCGCCGAGCCGCTTCGCCTGCAGCGCCGGACAGCCGGGGCGCATCTTCTTGGCGATCGTCGCGAAGTTGTGCGTGTAGGAGAGGTAGTCGTTGCGGGAGTCCTTGCCGGGGGTGAGCACGCGGC
The DNA here is from genome assembly GCA_035603315.1 of Thermoanaerobaculia bacterium. Classification (GTDB taxonomy): domain Bacteria; phylum Acidobacteriota; class Thermoanaerobaculia; order Multivoradales; family UBA5704; genus DATNKQ01. Next base: position 10,362 of record DATNKQ010000430.1, on the reverse strand, counting down.
TCAGCGCGTGGCCCTCGTCGACGGTCCAGGTCACCACCAGCACGTCGGCGCGCGGCAGCGGACCGTTGCCGGGCCCGGTGGGCGCGGGGCCGGTCTTCGGCGCCAGCCCTTTCGGCCACGGCACGTCCGTGTAGCGCGAGAGCCCGGTCGCCGTCGTGAAGGAGAGGAACTCCCGTCCTTCCGGCGCCTCGGAATCGAAGTCGATGATCTCTCGCTGGAGGTCCTCGGGGCTGGAGGCCTTTGCCGCCGCCGGCAGAAACGAGAACGTGGAGGAAGGCGCGGGCCTGGCGACTGGGTCGAAGCCGAGGTTCCGCTCGGCCCATGCGCGGTCGATGATCATGTGTTTTCCCTCCCCCGATCGATGAAGGAGGCCGCCCTTGATGGGAGGCGCCCAACTTCTCAGTATTGGCGCCGTCCCCTGGCGTTCGTTACAGCGATCCTGCCTCAGGGTGTTTTCAGCTCGACGATGATGGCGTGCAGCCGCGTCTTGCCGATGTTCTCGGCGGCGTGGGTCACCGGCTCGCGCCAGATCGTCTCGCCGGTCTTGAACTCCACCTCCCGGGACTTGCCGTCCGGCGTCGAGATGCGCAGCGTCCCGCCCGCGATCACGTAGACGACGTTCGCGGGATGTGAGTGCATCGCCTCCCGGTCGCCGGGGTTGCTTACGGTCTCGAGCACCCGCACCCGCTCGTTCTCGAACGTCACCTTGACGACCTTCGGCGACACCTTCGCCGCGTCCTGCGCCGAGAGGCCGGAGACGGCGAAGAGGATCAGCGCCATGAGCAGCGGGAGCGAAAAACGATGCGGCTTGGGGGTCGTCATGGAGGCCTCCTGGGCAAGGGATTGGAAAGGTTTGACGCGGCAGTCGAGGGGCTGGCGCCCTCCGGGCCGTGGAGCAATCCCGCTTCGAGCGCCTTGAGGACCGCCCGGGTGCGATCGCGCACGCCGAATTTGGCGAGGATGCTGGAGACGTGGTTCTTGATCGTCCCCTCCGCCGTGCCGAGGGCGTGCGCGATCTCCCGGTTGCTGTAGCCGCCGGCCATCAGGCGGACGACCTCGAGCTCGCGCCCGGTCAGGCGTTCGATCGGCGCCTCGGTATCGACGTGAACGCGGTCGGCCATGCGGAGGAGCCGCTCGGTCACCGACGGTTGGAAGACGGTGGCGCCGCCGGCCACGGCGCGGATGGCCGCGATCAGCTGATGATAGGAGACGTCCTTGAGCATGAAGCCCCGGGCGCCGGCGCGAATGCCGTCCAGCACCACATCGCTGTCGTCGAAGGTCGTGAGGATCAGCGTCGGCGGGAGCTGGCCGGCGGCCGACAGCTCGCGCAGGACGTCGATTCCGCTCTTGTGCGGCATGCGGATGTCCAGCAGGAGAACGTCGACCTGGAGGGGCGGCACGCGCGCCGCGGCCTCGATGCCGTCTCCCGCCTCGCCGACGATCGCAATGCCGCCGTCCATCTCCAACAGGGTGCGGATGCCCTGGCGGATGAGCAGCTGGTCGTCGGCGATGAAGACGCGAATCACCCGGCACCGCTCGGCATCGGCAGGATGGCGGTGACGTCGAAGCCGCCGCCCGGTTGCGTGGCGATGCGAAGCTCCCCGCCCGCTCCCTCCACCCGCTCCCGCATCCCGCGGAGCCCGAAGCCGTCGTGCGCTCCGCCGCTTCCCCGGCCATCGTCGTGCGCCCCGATGCGAAACGCCTCCCCCTCGCGCGCGATGACGATCCACAGGTTCTCGGCGTCGGAGTGCCGGGCCGCGTTGGTGACGATCTCCTGGGTGCAGCGGAGCAGGATGTGCGCCCGCTCCGGATCGGCGACGCGCAGGCCTTCCGCGACCTCGAGGTGAACCCGCGGCCGCGGCACGGAACTGGCCAGGGCCTGCAGCGCGTGGGCGACGTGCACGCCGTCGCGAGCCCAGGAGTCGGCGACGATCTGCCGCACGTCGCCGAGCAGCTCCCGGGCCAGCGACTGCGCCGTCTCGACGTTCGTCTTCGCCGGTCCCTCCGTGCGTTGCAGGGCCGCTTCGAGATTGAGGGTGAGGGCCGTCAGGCGATGGCCTAGCGCATCGTGCAGCTCGTGGGCAATGCGCAGGCGCTCGGCCATGCGGCTGCTGTCGGCGAGGATCTCCTGCACCGCGCGGAGCTCCGCGTTGGCGGCGGCGAGCGCGCCGCGGGCGGCCGCCTCCCGCGCCATGACATAGGAGGTGAAGAACGCCACCAGCTGGAAGCCAAGATACGGCGGCGCCACCAGCCAGGCGGCGCGCGGGTTCATTTGAATAGAGATGGCGGCGCCGAGAAGGAGGGACTGGACGGCGATCCAGAGGATGCCGGCAACGCGATCGAGACGGGTCCCGAGCTGCATCGCCGCCAGAGCCAGCAAAGTTCCCTCGTAGCCTTTGCAGCGCAGCAGGACGAGGGCCAGCGCGGCGATGCATTCGCCGGCCACGAGGAGCAGCCGCGGATGGCGGAGATCGGCGGCGAAAAGGGCTCCGAAGAGCAGGAAAGCGAGGATCCAGCGTGGGTCGGGGGGCGGCGCCCCGGCATGGTAGAGGAAGGCGGGTAGCCCCACCATCAGCCATACCACCAAGCCGGCGATTCCGATCAGCCGCGACGGCGTCATCGAGCGATCTCCAGGCGGGAGCGTAGCACGCGCCGGAGGGGCCTCCCATAGGCCGGAAGTCATGCCTCGCCGCCTCGGTCATCTGCCACATGCGGCGGCCGGCGAGGCGGCCTATCCTGACGGCGACCGGCCGGAAGCCGCGGCTGGTCCAAGACCAGCGGCCGGCGGAGCCAGGAGGAAACCATGGGACAGCGGAGCATCCTCAAGTTACTGGACAGCCTACTGCGCGACGGGCGTCAGGCCGTGCGGATGCTCGCGCGCAGCCCCGGCTTTGCGCTCCCGGCAATCCTCTGCCTGACCCTGGGGATCGGCGCCAACGTGGCTGTCCTGAGCTGGATCGAAGGGCTCCTGCTCCGCCCCTTCCCCGCGGTGGCCGACCAGGACCGGCTGGTCGTGGTCGCGGGAACGACGCGGGACTCGCCCAAGCCCGACGACATCTCCTGGCCCGACCTCATGGATCTGCGGCGGAGCTGCACTCTCCTCGACTCCTTCATCGCCGACAAGATCATGGGCACCACGTTGAGCATGGGCGACCGCGCCGAGCGCGCGGCGGGGAGCGTCGTATCGGCCAACTACTTCGCCGCCCTCGGCGTCCGCCCGGTGCTGGGGCGCGGGTTCGAGGCCGCGGAAGAGTCGGGACGCAACGGCCATCCGGTGACCGTGATCAGCTATTGGATGTGGAAGGAGCGCTTCCGCGGCGATCCCGCGATCGTCGGCAAGACGCAGCGGCTCAACGGCGTGCAGCACACCATCGTCGGCGTGGCGCCGGAAGGCTTTTATGGGACCTTCGTCGGTTACCCCATCCAGTTCTGGGTCCCGACGTCGATGCAGGAGACGTTCGAGCCCGGCGGCTACAAGCTGGAGGATCGCGGCGCGCGGTGGATCGAAGGTTACGCGCGCCTCAAGCCCGGCGTGGACGTGGCGCAGGCCCAGGCGGAGATCTCCGCGGTCGCCAAGCGACTGGAATCCGCTTATCCGGCGACGGACCGCGGGCGCGGGATCCAGCTGCTGCCTCTATGGAAAGACCCGTTCACCAAGACCGGCGAGCTGCTCCCCACCCTGCAGATCACCTTCGCGGTGGTGACCCTGGTGCTCCTCATCGCCTGTGCGAACGTCAGCGGCCTCCTGCTCGTGAGGGCCCTGGCTCGACGGCACGAGATGACGGTCCGCATGGCGCTCGGCTCCGGGCGCGGCCGGCTGGTGAAGCAGCTCCTCCTCGAGGGCCTGATCCTCTCCACCCTGTCCGCGGCCGGCGGCAGCGCCCTGGCCTACGCCTGCCGCAACGCCCTCGTCGTCTTCTTCCAGTCGCAGGCGGCGGTGAACCTGCGCGGCGAGATGGATGGGCGGGTGCTGGCCTGCAGCGCCGGCGTCTGCCTGCTCTCGACCCTCCTCTTCGCGCTGATCCCCGCCGTGCAGGCCAGCAAGGTCGATCTCGCCACGGCGCTGAAAGCGGAATCGGTTGGCGTCGTCGGGGGACACGGAAGATCGCGCCTGCGCTCGGGCCTGGTCCTCGTCCAGGTGTCGCTGAGCTTCATCCTGCTGGTGGGAGCAGGCCTCATCCTGCAAAGCCTCAAGCGGCTGGGAGCGGCCGATCCCGGCTTCTCGACGCGGGAAGTCCTGACGACCGGGCTCGATCTCGTCTCGGCGGGATACGACGCGCCGCGCGCGAAGCTCTATCAGGACGGTCTCATCGAGCGAATTCGCGCGCTCGGCGGCGTCGAGTCGGCGGCCTGGATGCGAGTCCGGCCGTTCACCTATCTCCCCTATTCTTGGGCTCCCATCGTCGTCGAGGGTTACGCGGCGGCTCCCGACGAGCAGCCCTCGGCGGAGTACGACGAGGTGGGCCCTGACTACTTCAGGACGATGAAGATCCCGCTGCTCGCTGGCCGCGAATTCATCCGCGCCGACGATGACACCGCTCCCCTGGTCGCCGTGGTGAACGAAAAGATGGCGGCGCAATATTGGGGTGGGAGGAGGGGCGGGAGCAGTGGAGATCCGATCGGCAAGCGCTTTCAGGTCAAGGGCCGGTGGATGCGGGTGGTCGGCGTCGCCAAGCTCGTCAAGTACCAGAGCTTTCTGGAGACGCCGGCTCCCTTCTTCTATGTCCCCCTGCGCCAGAGGTTCTCGGTCCGAGCGGGCCTGATGGTACGGATCTCGTTGGACCCCGCGACCATGACGGCGGCGCTGGCGCGCGAGATCCGCGCCTTCGACGCCAACGTGGCCGCGCCGGAGGTGATCACCTTGCGCGAGCACATGAACCGCTCGGCGCTCGCTTCCCAACAGACCGCCGTCACGCTGCTGAGCGTGTTCGGCGGGCTGGCGCTGCTGCTCGCCGCCATCGGGCTCTATGGCGTGATGTCGTACGCGGTTTCGCAGAGCGCGCGCGAGCTGGGGCTACGAATGGCGCTCGGCGCCCGCGGGTTCAATCTGTTGCGGCTCGCGATGTCGCATGGCCTCGCGTTGACGGCGGCCGGCGTCGTGCTGGGAGCGGCGGCGGCTTTGGGATTGACCCGCTTCATCGGCAAGCTGCTCTATCAGGTCGACCCTCGCGACCCCGCGGTGTTTGCGTCGGCCGTCATCGTCATGGCGATCGTCGCTTCGGCGGCCTGCTTCCTCCCGGCCTGGCGGGCGACACAGGTCGATCCCGTCCGGGTGCTGCGGGACTGAAGTCGCGCGCGGCAGGCCGCTCACCCCGGCGCGCAGATTGCAAACTCGCTCGCGCAGGAGGTAGGCAATGCCAGAGAAAAAGAAGACCACCGGGAAGAAGTACGGCAAGAAGAGCGGCGAGAAGGTGGAGCGCGCGATGCACGAGAAGAAGGCCGGCACCCTGCGCTCCGGATCGGGCAAGAAGGTCACCAGCCGCAAGCAGGCAATCGCCATCGGCCTGTCCGAGGCCCGCAAAGCCGGGGCCAAGGTCCCCAAGAAGAAGGGCTCCTAGAGTAACCACGGTTCGATAGGGGTGCCAGCCATTTCGAGCGGCCATTTCGAGCGGCGGCCCGCGCCGCTCCTATGGCAACACCAGCCCTGCTTGCCGCAAGTGCGGCATCGCGGGTTAGGATGGCGCGGCTCGGCTGCAGGAGGCTCGACCGATGGCGCCATCCCTCGAAATCCGCCGCGGCCTCGCGGAGGCCTATCCCGACGTCCTCACCGCCGCGGCGCGCGACGCGCTGGACGCCCTGGCGCCGCTCGACGGCGACCGCCGCGAGCTGATGGCGGCGCGCATGGCCCGGCGCCTGGAGCGCGCCCGCCACGGGCGGCGCATCGAGTTCCTCGACCCCGAGGCCCTGATCCCGCGCACGGACATCCGCGTGCGGGACGCGCGGGCCGGCAACTTCACCGCCAGCGACATCCCCGCCGACCTGCGGCGGCAGTGGATTCAGGGCACCGGCCCGGCGACCCGGCCGCGCGCCTCGACCCGGGTCGGCCTCCGCAACGTCGCCTATGCCCTCCTCTCCGGCGCCGACGGCTGGATGTTCGACGGCGAGGACGCCCTGGGCCAGGTCGGCGCCATGTCGCTCGACAACCAGCGCAACCTGAAGCTCGCCATCGCCCGGGATGCGCTGTTCCTGGAGGTCGCCCAAGAGGTCGCCGAGGAGATGAATGGATGGGCGCGCGGCTTCCTCGGCCGCGCCATCGTCGCTGACTGGCGCCGGCAGCTCGACTTCACGACCAAGATCTTCCGCCCGCGCGGGCTGCACCTGGACGATCGTCACCTGCGCCGCGCGGGCGAGCGTTCCGGCGGCGGCTTCTCCGCCTCGATCGTCGACACCGCGCTCTACGTGGTCAACAATCACCAGGCCCTGCGCGCCGCCGGCTCCTCGATCGTCCTCTACCTGCCGAAGATCCAGATCGCCGAGGAGGCCGCACTGTGGCACGACATCCTCGCCGCCCTCGAGCGCCACTTGGGCCTCGGCGCCGGCACCATCAAGGTCTACGTGCTGGTCGAGCAGATCGAGGCCTGCTTCCAGCTCCTGGAGATCCGCGCCGCCCTGGGCCCCCGCTTCGTCGGCTTCAACACCGGCCGCTGGGACTACATCAACAGCGTCGCCGACGCCTTCGCCTGGAAGCGCGACTTCGTCAACCCCAACATCGACGCCATCGGGATGACCTACGGCTACATGCGCCACTACGAGGACCGCGTCCGCCGGGCGGTGAACACCCCCGATCGCGGCGGGCGCTGCGCCCTCTGGCAGGGCGGCATGGAGGCCAACATCCCGGTCGGCTCGGAGGCGGGCGTCGCGGCAGGCATGCAGAAGGCCCTTGCCGGCGGCGAGCGCGAGCAGCGCGAAGGGGCGAGCGGCAAGTGGGTGGCGCACTGGAAGATGGTGCACGTCCTGCGGCCGGTCTGGGAACGCGCCGGCCAGGACAACCAGCTCGGCCGCCCGTTCCCGCCGCTCGCCTACACGGCCGAGGAGGCGGACAAGCTGATGCTCCTCGAGCCGGCGCCGCGCACCGTGCGCGGGGCGCGCGACCTGCTGAGCGTGGCGCTCCAGTACGGCAACGCCTTCCTGCGCGGCTTCCAGGCCGCCGCCCTCAAGCCGGCCGACTTCTTCGGCAACGACGACGTCCTCTACCTCATGGAGGACATGGCGACCGGCGAGATCCGGGCCAGCATCCTCTGGGAGTGGCTGCACAAGGGCGCCCCCTTCACCGAGGAGGACAGCGAAACCGGAATCGAGGCGGGCGACGCGCTCACCGCGCCGCTCTTCGCCCGCCTGCTCGACGAGGAGTTCGCCAAGCTTCTGGCGGCCGGCAACCGCGACGTCCACGACGACTCCAAGGCGACGACGCTGCCGATCGCGCGCGCGATCGTCGCGGCGTACGTGGGGAGCGCGGGGAAGCCCCCCTGGTACATCGACCTCCTCGACGTCAACCTCGACCTCGACGATCTGGGGGCCGCCCGCGAGCGCATCGCCCGCTATCTCGGCGCCTTCGCCGCGGACGGCACCCGCCTGACCGCGAACCTCGACTTCGGCCTCTAGAAGGAGACCGCTCATGATCCCGTTCGACGAGGAAGTCGCCGCCACCGAGCGCTGGTTCGACAGCCCGCGGTTCCAGGGCATCACCCGTCTCTACTCGGCGCGCCAGGTCGTCGAGCAGCGCGGCACCATCGCGCACGACTACACGGTGGCGCGCGAGGCGGCGGCCGCCTTTCACGCCCGCCTGCGGCAGCTCTTCGCCGAGCAGAAGAGCCTCACCACCTTCGGCCCCTACTCGCCGGGGCAGGCGGTGACGCTCAAGCGCATGGGGATCGAGGGGATCTACCTGGGCGGCTGGGCGACCTCGGCCAAGGGCTCGACGACCGAGGACCCGGGACCGGACCTGGCGAGCTACCCCTTGAGCCAGGTGCCCGACGAGGCGGCCGGCCTGGTGCGCGCCCTGCTCACCGCCGACCGCAACCAGCAGTACCTGCGCTCGCGCATGAGCGAGAGGCAGCGCGCGGCGACGCCGGCGGTCGATTTCCGCCCCTTCATCATCGCCGACGCCGACACCGGGCACGGCGGCGACCCGCACGTGCGCAATCTGGTGCGCCGTTTCGTCGAGGTCGGCGTGCCCGGGTATCACATCGAGGACCAACGGCCGGGCACCAAGAAGTGCGGGCATCAGGGCGGCAAGGTGCTGGTCGCCTCCGACGAGCAGATCAAGCGCCTGAACGCCGCCCGCTTCCAGCTCGACGTCATGCAGGTCGAGGGGATCATCGTCGCGCGCACCGATGCCGAGGCCGCCAACCTCCTCGACAGCCGCGGCGACGAGCGCGACCAGCCGTTCATCCTCGGGGCGACCAACGTCAACCTGCCGACCTACAAGGCGAGCTTCCTCGCCCTCCTGAAGCGCTTCCACGACTTGGGCGCGGACGAGCTCAACGGGCACCTGCTCTACGCCGTGGCCGAGGAAGAGCAGGCGGCGGCGGAGGCCTGGCTCGCGCACAGCGGCATCGCCAAGCTCGCCGCCGAGAGCGTGGCGGCCTGGAAGAAGAACCCCGAGGGCTCCGCCGGCCCGCTGTTCGACACCGTCGCCTCGCGCTTCCTGGACCTCTGGGAGACCGAGGCCGGCCTCGAGACCTACGGCGAGGCGGTCGCGGAGGTGCTCGACTTCCGCGCCAGCGAGGGCGAGGCGCTCGAGATGAGCGGCGACGAGTGGCGGCAGTTCGCCCGCCGCGCCTCGTTCTACGCCGCGCGCAAGAAGGCGAAGGCCCTGGGGGTCAACGTGGTCTGGGACTGCGAGCACGGCAAGACGCCGGAGGGCTACTACCAGGTGCGCGGCGGCATCGAGTACGCGATCGCCAAGTCGCTGGCCGCGGCGCCCTTCGCCGACGTCCTGTGGATGGAGACCGCGACGGCGAACCTCGAGGAGGCGCGCGAGTTCGCGCAGGCCATCCACGCCGAGTTCCCCGACAAGATGCTGGCCTACAACCTCTCGCCGTCCTTCAACTGGGACTCGACCGGCATGAGCGACGACGACATGCGCGGCTTCCCCGAGGAGCTCGGGAAGATGGGCTTCGTCTTCAACTTCATCACCTACGGCGGCCACCAGATCGACGGCCTGGCGGCCGAGGAGTTCGCCACCGCGCTGCGCCAGGACGGCATGCTGGCGCTCGCCCGCCTGCAGCGCAAGTTCCGCCTCGTCGAGTCGCCCTACCGGACACCACAGACGCTGGTCGGAGGGCCGCGCCTGGACGGCGCCCTCGCCGCCTCGTCCGGGCGCACGGCGACGACCAAGGCGATGGGCAAGGGGTCGACCCAGCACCAACATCTCATCCAGACCGAGGTGCCGAAGCGGCTGCTCGAGGAGTGGCTGGCGATGTGGAGCGAGCACCATCGGCTGCCCGGCCCGCTGCGCGTCGAGCTGCGCCCCCAGCGCGCCGGCTCGGAGCTCCTGGAGCTGGCGATCGCCGGCCCGGGCCAGGAGAAGGAGGCCAACGTCGTCTTCGCGCCGATCCACGACCGCCTGGGCCGCAGCATCCTCTCGGTGCGCGACCAGAACACCTTCGACGAGAAGCTGCGGAAGAAGCGGCTGATGACCCTGATCCACCTCTGGCTGGTGCACCGCTACCGGGCCGACACGGTGCACTACGTGAGCCCCACCGACGACAACCAGTACCAGGCGGCGAAGATGAAGTCGCACGGCATCTTCGCCGAGGTCAACACGGAGGTCGGGCAGATCATCGTCGCCGACGTCAACGCGCCGCGCATCGCCGAGCTGCTGGCCCCCGATCGGGTCGCGCTCGGCAAGCTCATCCGCAAGGAGAGCTAGCGCCCCAGGTTGCGTCCTCCAGCGGTCCCGTAGTAAAAGGTCGGTTGTACTCTCACCCAGAGCCGCCCTGATCATGGCAACCCAACCCCAGGTCAGCGTCACCTCGCCGATCCACCCGGCGATCGAGCGCGCCAAGCTGGTGCTCTTCCGGCCCTTCGATCTCGGCAAATGGTTCACCATCGGCTTCTGCGCCTGGCTCGCCCGCCTCACCCAGGGCGGATTCAGCGGCTCCACCTGGAAGCTCCCCCGGCAGCACCCCTCCTGGCAGTCCCCCTGGCACGAGGGGTTCGCGGAAGCGAACTGGCAGCAGGCGCGGGGCTGGGTGACGGAGAACTTCTACTGGATCCTGCCGGTCGCCATCGTCCTCGTCGGCCTCGGCCTCGTCCTCTGGGTGCTCTTCACCTGGCTCGGCAGCCGGGGTGACTTCATGTTCCTCCACTGCGTGGCCCAGAACCGCGCCGAGGTCGCGGCGCCCTGGAGGCGCTACG
>DATNKQ010000420.1:0-13447 GCA_035603315.1 Thermoanaerobaculia bacterium | reverse complement strand
GGGGCTTGCCCCCGCCCGGGAGGGGACAAGCCTCGCCCCTACACAAAATGCGAACGGTCTCTCCCCTCACCCCTCACTGCTGGTAGGCGTAGGAGACCTTGAGGAAGAGCTGCCGGTCGGCGGGGGCGAGGGTGAGGTTCTCGGCGGTGGCGCGCTCGTCGCCGTAGCCCAGGAAGAGCACCGTCTGCCAGTTGATCTTGTAGGCGAAGAGGATCGAGGCGGTGACGTCCTCGGAATGGGCCGGGAGGACGGCCGTATAGAGGGTGGGGTCGAGGTCGACCCGCGTCTCCTGGCCGATCAGCCGCACGAAGGTGCGGGCGGTGAAGGTGTAGGTCGCCTTGATGCGGCCGACCTGGGCGGTGAAGAGCCGGCTCGACCCCCGGCCCGGCGGGCTGACGTCGAGCCAGCGCCGGTCGGCAATGAGCCGCAGCTCGAGGTGCCCGGTCGGCCGCAGGACCGAGGTGAGGTCGATCTCGGCGCCCCGCCCCAGCCGCGAGTTGGCGTAGTCGACGTCGTCGCCCACGAAGCCGTCGAGGGTGATGCGGCCGATGGCGCGCGAGGGGCTGACCTCGAAGTGGTAGTCGAAGTGCGGGCGGGTGAAGATCTGCTGGCCCGAGAAGACGCGGTCGTTGTTCATGGAGAAGCGGGCGTAGCTGTTCCGCACCCCTTCGATCTCGGAGCCCGCCCCGTAGCGCGAGAGCAGCAAGCCGTTGCCGGTGTCGGTCGTGTAGGTGCCGGTGACGAAGGGACGGAGGCGGGAGAGCAGGCCCGCCTGGGGATAGAAGGAGCGGCCGAGCTCGGTGAAGGAGCTGCGGATGCCCACCTGCGGCAGGAAGCCCTCATCGGCCCGGAAGCCGTCGCCGATGTCCTTGACCTCGAAATAGGTGTCGAAGGTGCGCGTCGAGTGGGACCACGAGAGGTCGGCGGCGTGCGAGCGCAGCTGGCGGCCGTCCCACTCGGCGGCCAGGTCCGGCCGGTTGGGCGTCTGGGTGTCGCTGTAGAGAACCTGGCCGGTGAGGGAGTCGTTGCCGCTCGGCCGCCAGAGGAAGTCGGGGCCGAGCACCCGGTTGTGCCCGCCGCCGACGATCTCGCGGTCGGTCAGGAGGAAGCTCGCGAAGGAGGTCCCGAGGTCCCGGCGCAGGCGGCCGACCGCCACCCGCGACGAGAAGTCCTGGTTGGCCAGGCTGGAGGCGATCGGGCCGGGCAGGATGACGCTGCCGCCGCCGTGATCCTCGGTCAGCAGGAAGGTGTAGGCGCTGTCCCCCAGCTTGCCGGTGGCCCGCGCCCCCCAGCCCGGGTCCGTGATGGTGCGCGTGTAGACCGCCTGGATGGGGGTCGAGAAGAGGTCCGAGCCCTCGAGGAAGAAGGGGCGCTTCTCCGGGAAGAAGAGGGCGAAGCGCTGGTTGGTCGAGATCTGCGCCACGTCCGACTCCACCTGCGAGAAGTCCGGGTTGATGGTGGCGTCCAGGGCGTTGAAGGCGTTGGGCGTCCACTTGAGGTCGAGCCCGCCGTCGGCCTTGGCCGGCCGGGTCCTGAGCGGAGTGCCGAGGTCGCCCCCGGGGACCGCCTCCTGCTTCCCCGTCACGTAGGGCGCCGCCACCAGGTGGCCGCCGGGCGGCAGGCCGCTCAGACCGTCCAGCTTGTTCTCGTGGCAGATGAAGCAGTTCGACCCGCGCGGCAGCCGGGCGGAGAACATCTGGTAGTGGAAGTCGCGCGGGTAGTTGCGGTAGAGGAGGACGCCCCAGGTCAGCGGCTCGGCCTTGGTGTAGCGCAGGGTCGAGAACGGGATGCGCATCTCGAGCACCCAGCCGTCCTTGGTGATCCGCGTCGCCGAGTCCCAGAAGAAGTCGGGCGAGGAGTCCTCGCCGCTGGCGTCGCTCGTCACCGCGTCATACTGGACGTTGCGCGGGTTGACGAGGAAGAGGATGGCGGTTTTGGCGTCGTTCCGGGTGTCGAGGATGATGCCGCCGTAGTCGGTGTCGCCGTCGATGTTGTCGCGGTCGCCCAGGGGCGCGCGGATGAGGTCGGGACGGGGGTCCTTGAACTCGAAGGCGGCATACAGGTAGCGGGCGTCGTAGGCGAGGCGGGCGACGGTCCTGGCCGGCGGCGCCCCGTTGTCGCTCTTCTTGGTCTCCCAGAAGGTGTCGATCGGCGGCACTCCCTGCCAGCCGGGATCGGAGAGGTCGCCGTCGATGGTGATGGCACCCTTGGCGCGCACGATGTGGAGCCGCGGCGTGCCGTCGTCGGCACGCAGCGCGGCGGGCGACAGGCCGGCCAGAAGGACTACCAGGACGGCGAGGAGACTGTGCGTTTTCGGCCGCATGCCGCGATCTACGTGGCCTCCCGGGAAAGGTTGCAGGGACTGTAGGCGATTCTCCTACAGAACCCGGAGGAGAGCTGCTCAGACCACGAAAAACTAGCACCGTCATCCCGAGCGTGAGCGAGGGACCTGGGGGGAGGGGTGGCCTCCCAGACGCTTGCTACGCATGGGATTCGCACCACCCGCCCGCACAGGTCCCTCGCTCACGCTCGGGATGACAGTCAGTGAGGCGGAGAAAAATTCACTCGCCATCCGGGGCGATCAGAGATCCTGGACGAGCTGCTTGCGCTTGGCCTCGAACTCCTCGCGCGAGATGAGGCCGTCGTCGAGCAGGCTCTTCAGCTGGCGCAGGCGCTCGGCGCCGTCGGAGGGATGGGCGGGAGGGGCCGAGGCTGCCGGAGCGACGCGGTAGGCCTCGCAGGCGGCCAGGATGGCGGTCTTGAACTCGACCGGGTGGGCGATGTTCGGGAAGAGCGTCTCGCCGACCTCGCTCGCGGTGTCGATCTCGACGTCGCCGTAGCCGAGGATGCGGCCCCAGAGGCTCTGCCGGTGCTCGACGTTGTTGATCTTCGAGAGGTAGGAGTCGACCGAGCGCTTGGCGAGGATCCCGTACTGCTGGATCATCCGCTGGTTGGTGAGGATGTACTCGTTGGAGATCAGGCGCACGTACTTGACGAGGGCGACCAAGAGGAGCGCCAGGACGACGACGCCGGCCAGGAGCGGCGGCAGCGGATTGCGGCCCGAGGAGTGGAAGATCACCAGGCCGGCGATCCCCGCCACGGCGGCGCCGGCGAGCGGCGGGATGAGGCCGATCCGCGTCGGATGCGCCCGGAAGACGATCTCCTCGCCCGGCTGCAGGTGCTGCTCGACGCCCATGGCGCGCTCCTCCTCGCGCGATCCTATCGCACCTGAGTCCCCTCGTCGGAACGCATTCCACTACAATGCCCGGGATGCAGCCACCCCCGGCAGGGTCCTCGCGTTGAGCCTCACCTCCCGCCGGCTGCTCGTGGTTTCGAACCGCCTGCCGGTGGTGCTCGAGAAGACGCCGGCCGGCTGGGCTCTCAAAGGGGGCTCGGGAGGGCTAGTGAGCGCGCTCGCCCCCGTCCTCTCCCACCGTGGCGGCCTGTGGATCGGCTGGCCGGGGCTGGCGCTCGAAAAGGACGGCGACTGGCGGTCGGTCATCGAGGCCGGCTTCCGCGAGCGCGGCTACGACCTCGTGCCGGTCCTGCTCGGCGAGGAAGAGGTCAAGGGCTTCTACGAAGGGTTCGCCAACGCCGTCCTCTGGCCGCTCTTCCACGACCAGCCGAGCTCCTGCGATTTCGATCCCGCCTTCTGGTACACCTACCTGGAGGTCAACCGCAAGTTCGCCGCCGAGGTGATCACCCACAGCCGCGACGACGACTTCATCTGGGTCCAGGACTACCAGCTCATCCACGTCGCCGAGTTCGTCCGCGAGTATGCCGGCGACCGCCAGATCGGCTTCTTCCTCCACATCCCCTTTCCGCCGCTCGACATCTTCCTGAAGCTTCCCTGGCGGGCGCAGATCCTCGGCGCTCTCCTGGCCTACGACCTCCTGGGCTTCCAGACGCCGCGCGACCGCCGCAACTTCCTCTCCTGCCTGGAGCACCTGGTCCCCGAGGCGACGGTGCGGCGCGGCCATGCGGTCGTCCACGTGCAGGTCGGAGACCGGGAGATGAAGGTCGGGGCCTTCCCCATCGGCATCGACTACCGCGGCTACGAGGAGACCGCCCTCTCCTCCGAGGTCGCGCATCGGGTGGTCGAGCTGCGGCAGAAGATCGGCCCCTTCCATCTCATCGTCGGGGTGGACCGCCTGGACTACACCAAGGGCCTGCCGGAGCGCCTGCAGGCCTTCCGCAACGCCATGGAGCGCTACCCCGAGCTGCGCGAGAAGATCATCCTCTTCCAGATCGTCGTCCCCAGCCGCGAGGGGGTGGCCGAGTACCAGGCCCTGAAGGGCCGCGTCGAGCGCCTGGTGGGGGAGATCAACGGCGAGTTCTCGACCGCCGGCTGGGTGCCCGTCCACTACCACTACAAGAGCCTCATCCGGCGCGACCTCATCTCGCTCTACCGCATGGCCCGCGTCGGCCTCGTCACCTCGCTCAAGGACGGCATGAACCTGGTGGCCAAGGAGTTCTGCGCCTGCCAGGTGGACTACAACGGCGTCCTCGTCCTCTCCGAGTTCGCCGGCGCCGCGGCGCAGCTCCAGCGCGGGGCGATCCTCGTCAATCCGCACGACATCGAGGGGATGGCCGACTCGCTCAAGGCCGCCATCGAGATGGACGAGCCGGAGCGCCGGCGGCGGATGGAGAGCATGCAGGAGATCCTGCGCAAGCAGGACATCTTCTGGTGGGTGGACTACTACCTGCGTGCCGCCCTGGGGACCGTGCCGGATGATTTCCGGGCGCCCAAGGAGTACTTCCCGCCCATGGACCTGGAGGACAACTGGGTCGACATTTGAGCGCGCCTCCTTCCGCCCTCGCCCAGTGGGACGAGATCGCCCGCCGCCTGCAAGGCGCCCGTCCCGCCCTCTTCCTCGACTACGACGGCACCTTGACGCCGATCGTCGCGCGCCCGGAGCTGGCGACCCTCCCCCCTGAAACCCGTTCGACGCTCGAGCGCCTCGCGAAGCGCTTCCCCGTCGCCATCCTCTCCGGCCGCGCGCGGGAGGACGTGGCGGCCCTGGTCGGCCTCCCCGACCTCGTCTACGCCGGCAGCCACGGCTTCGACATCGCCGGCCCCGGCCTCCGCCACGAGGTCGGAGGCGAGGAGCTGCCGAAGCGGATGAGCGAGGCGGCCGCAGAGCTGCGCCGAGTTCTCCAGGGAATCCCCGGCATCCTCGTCGAAGACAAGCGCTTCGCCGTCGCCGTCCACTACCGCCTGGTCGCCGAAGCCGACCTGCCGCGCATCGAGAGAGCGGTCGACACCGCCCTCGCCGCCCGCCCGGAGCTGCGCAAGGCCGGCGGCAAGAAGGTCTTCGAGCTCCGCCCCAGCCTTGACTGGGACAAGGGTAAAGCCCTCGCTTGGCTGCTGGACCGTCTCGCGAAAGACTCGAAGACGCCGCTCCTCCCCGTCTACATCGGCGACGACGTCACCGACGAGGACGCCTTCCGGGCCATCGGCAGTAACGGAATCACGGTTCTCGTCGCCGACGAGCCGCGGGAGACGGCAGCAGGCTACTCCCTGCGAAACCCGGACGAGGTGCGGCAGCTCTTGGAGCGATTGGCAGAGCTGCCACACACCTCGCCAGCCTGATTCCAGCCAGCGCGCGAAATCGATCGACCCCGTCCGTCACTTCCAGGAAGAGGCTTTGCGCGAGCGGAGCTCGGCTTGATCTTGGAAGTGAGGCCCCATGAAGCAGAATTCAGCGGCGCTTATCGTAGCCCTCATGGCCTTCTCGGCCGTCCTAGCGCCGGGCCGAAACGTCACTTCGCCATCCCCCCCGCCAGGAGCGGCGGCCAATTCGAAGCCGGCAGAGACGGTTCCCGCAAAGCCGGCCGCCGAGGGCAAAGAGACGGCTGCAGTCGCCACTCACTGGCAGGAGCCGATCCGCCTCTATCGCGAGTTCTTCGGCATTTCCTTCGAAGACCCCAAGCCGGACGGGGTCCAGATCGCGGAGCGGCCTTCGCAGGACACGAAGTATCGGAAAGAGTACGCGATCGTCAACAAGACTTCCGATGAACCTGACGTCAGCGGTCCGGAGGATCTTCGCGAGATCGCGGAGCAGGCGCGCGCTCAACGTTATGATCTGAAGTTCATGATTGCTCTCGTCCCGGATCCAGTGGATTCAAGCCTCGCCGCCTACTTCGACCAGGCCCTCGAAGCCGTCCAACTCGCCTTCGCGAGTTCAGGGTACCTGCTCGATAGGGTGTGGATCCCATGGTCCGGGGACGCAGACAAGAACCAACTCAAGACGTACCGCACCACTCCCGGCGTCCTTCTCTTCCGTTCCAATCCAAAGATCACGGCAACCGGCTGTCTTGAACGGGCGAAGCTGCAAGTCGTATTTCTCGTCGGCGAAACCCCGAAGCAAGGCATCCATGAGCGCGCTTTCGATCAGTCGGTATCGTTCATCGCAGGGTTGAGCGCCGCCGCAGCGAGCATCGGCGTAGCGGCGAGCCCTGTCCGCATCCTCGGACCTACTTTTTCAGGTTCCGCAAGGTCATTGCGCGTCGCTGTCAGTCACTGGAAGCCGCCCAAGCCTTTTCACATCGTGAGCGGCACAGCGACTGCCCCCGGAACCGAGAAAGACTTGGGATTTGAACGAACGTTAGTGTCCGACGACGTCTTGCAAGCCAATGCCTTGGGCTTCCTCGAGCACATCGGATGGGACCCAAGCAAAATCGCCTTGTTGAAGGAGTTCGATACTTCGTATGGCGCGGGCGTGAACTCGCAGGAAGGGAAAGCGCAACAACCGCTGGAGGTCTTATTCCCCAGCGGCTTGTCTGAGATTCGCACAGCGTGGGAAAAGAACGCCAAGGTCCAGGCAGCCAACGGCGACAAGAACGTCCTCAACATCCCTCAATCCGCCTTGGAGCTCAGCCTCGAGGATCAGAGTAAGCCGGTTGACATCATCCCTCATTTCAGTTCTCTCAGTATCGACAGCAGCGACCTGGCGATCTCCAATCTCCTGGAGCGCATTTGGCGCGACGGGATACGCTACGTGGGCATCCTCTCCACGGATCCCCGTGACAAGATCTTCCTTGTCGAGAGGATCAGGCGATTTTGTCCCGACATGTTAGTATT
The DNA here is from genome assembly GCA_035603315.1 of Thermoanaerobaculia bacterium. GTDB lineage: Bacteria > Acidobacteriota > Thermoanaerobaculia > Multivoradales > UBA5704 > DATNKQ01. Next base: position 6,363 of record DATNKQ010000420.1, on the reverse strand, counting down.
CACGCTCGATAATAACCTACTCTACTCTCATCCACAGTACAGCGACAAGATGGATGGAACCCTGGTGTTAAGTAGCTTCCCATTGATGACTGAGACTCACAGGTTCAGGGGTTTCCTCGACGGCCCCTCCGGCCGCGACTTTGCGCGACAATTCACCAGTGAGCTCGAAGAAGGGATCTACAACACGACCCTATCTCTGCTGAGTGACAAGAAGGTGCGGGAGCCGCGCACTTGGATCTCAGCTGTAGGTGCTGGCTCCCTCTGGCCCATCGCTGCTCTGCCCGAGCTGCATGGATTACCTTTCGAGAAGTTGGCGAACCGTGACGATCTCCAATTCCTGGCGTTGATCGCGACCCTTTGCTTACTCGCGGTCTGGCTTCGTTCGGTGTATCCCAATCTCGATCTTGTCAATGAAGGGGGCGGGATCGACCCCACTGCAAAGCGGTTGCTGGTGCTCGGATCAGCCGTCCTCTGCCTGACGGGAGCGCTGCTGGTGGTTCTCGGCACCCTCCCACTGTGGGCCTCGAGCTTCTCCTGGGAACCGGACCCTCAAGACGGTATCTTTCAGGTCCTGTATCTCGCGGCATTGTTGGGTGCCTATATTTTCCTGGTCTGGATCAGCGCACGCATGACTCGGCTACCCGGCCAAGCTGCTCAGGAGACCGCCAATCTCCTGGCATGGCTGTTGCTCGGAGCCCTTCTCCTCCTGGTCCTAGCCCCAAGCCTCCATTTCCTGTGGATGCCGGGGGGCGCCGAGTTTTTCAATTTACGAGGCCGCAAGCTCTCCAACGGCCTGTCTCCCGCAGTCGCTTTCTGTCTATTGATGAGCGCATTCTACTTCTGGGTGCTTCTCGAGCTGAAGCGCCGGAGGATGATCGCGTTGCAGGCGATCGCATGGCCGCTTCAGGCGCATCTCGAACCCCCTCTCGCCGGTACGAGCGAAATGGCGAAGCCTTTGGGCGAGGCCCTTTGGCAGACTCTTCCCGAATGGCGTTGCCCGTTCCACTGGAGAAGCCTCTCCAGAGGCCAGAAGTTCTGGCTGTTGTTCATCGTCCTCATCTTTCCGGCCGCCATCAGGCTTCTGCGCGCCGTTCAACCGATCTGTGAAAGACGCCCTTACGGCCAGATCTTCCTGGTCGTGGCCCTGGTAGCCTTCGGCCTCTGCGTGATCTCCTTCTACCAGTTTCTATCGCTGTGGCTGGCTCTGGAGAAACTGCTCCAGCGGCTGGACAACTCACGCCTGGTCAAGGCTTTTGAAAGAGTCGCCGCCGAGATCAACTGGAAACCGATGAAGTCCTTCTGGTGGCAGTTGACGACCTTCAAGATGCTGGTCATCTCGACGGATCGGTTGAGGCAGATCGATCGCCGGTCCAGTTATCAGGCAGCGGACCTAATGGCAGGAATCGACGGCCACCTCAACGCCATGTTTGAGGCCGATCGCACGGGCGACGTGAAGATGGAAGCTGTAGCCCGCCGAGGCTTGAACGAAGCTTTTTTCGCCGCCAGCTGTGCCTTCGCGCCCGACGCCGGCGACCCGGAGATCGAGGAGTTCTTCGCCGTGCGGGTGGTGGCCTACTTGCGGCCTTTCATCGGACACATGCGCAACTGCATCACCGCAGCGCTGCTGTCGGGCCTTCTGCTGTTGTTCGCCGTCAGGAGTTACGCCTTCGAGCCGAAGTGGTTCCTCTCCGCGATGATCTGGAGCTTCTTGTCCGTCGTCATCCTCGTCACTCTCTGGGTATTCGTCCAGATGGATCAGAACGCGACCCTGAGCGCCATCGGCGGTACCCCGCCCGGGAAAGTCACGCTCGACCGGCACCTGTTGACCAACATCCTGGTCTACGGCGCTATCCCGGTGATCGGGATCTTGTTGACCCAGTTCCCCGGGGCGGGGAAGTTCTTCGCAGGTTGGTTCAATCCCCTGCTGCAGATCGTCAGCCTGCGGTAAGCTTTGGGAGGTGGCGGACCTGCGCAAGACGGCTAATCTAGCCGCCCGCCCCTCCTGCTACACTGCCTCCGTCCGTTCACCAAACCCGTCGAGGACAGCTCTTGAACGATCTCGCAGCCGTCGTAGACGTCCATCCGTCGGCGGCGGACGCCATCCCCGGCCTCCATCCGACGCTCCGCGCCGGCAAGGTCAACCTCCTGGGGCCGTTCGAGGTGCCGGGCCTCCAGCCGCGGCTCGTCCGGCTCTATCTGCCAAAGGAGTACCGCCGGCAAGAGGAGCCGCGCCTCGTCCTCTACATGTTCGACGGCCAGAACATGTTCGACGACGCCCCCTCCTTCTCCGGCGGCTGGCACATCGACGAGGCGGTCGAGCGCCTGGCCCGCACCCGCCGGCCGGTGCCCGTCGTCGTCGGCATCGACCACGCCGGCCCGCGGCGCATCCGCGAGCTGTCGCCCTTCCCCTTCGAGGGCGAGCCGGGGCAGATCGAGAGCCTCCTTGACTGGCTGACGGGCGAGCTCATGCCGGCGCTCGCCGCTGAGCTGCACCTGGCGACCGGTCCGCTGGGAGCGATCGTCGGCGGCTCGTCGATGGGCGGCCTGGCGGCCCTCTACGCCCACTTCCGCCACCCCGAGGCCTTCGGCGGCGCCCTCTCGATGTCCCCCTCCCTATGGATCGGACAGCGGGCCATCTTCCAATGGATCGCCGCCCAACCGCTGCCCCCGGTGTCGCGGATCTACCTCGACTGCGGCGCCCGGGAAGGCCGTGGCAGCGTTCTCCCCATGGTCGCCGCCATGGCCGCTCTGCTCTCGGACCGCGGTTACGACGCCGACCGCCTGGTCTGGCGCCCCGACCCCCGCGGCGTCCACAACGAGGCGAGCTGGCGCCGCCGCCTGCCTAAAGCGCTGCGATTCCTCTACGGACCGGGGGAAACAGGGGCGCCGTCCGCCCGCTCGGGTGGAGTCATCCCCAGGCCGCGCGTGTGATTCCCCGCCGGGCCGTTCCACCCCGCTCCGGATGTGCCCGTCCCAACCGGGCCGGGATCATCCCAACCCGCGTGGAACCGTCCCAACCCGGCGGGGACCATCCCAACCCGTCTGGCTCCATCCCCGTCCGGCTGGCGTCACTCCAAACCGTCCGGAATCACCCCAACTCGAAGGGATTCATCCCAACCCGGCGGGACGCGTCCCGCGCCGATTGGAGTCATCCTTTTCGTCGCGGGACGACTAAAAACGAAAAAAACTGTGGGGCAAGGCTTGCCCATTCGAGGGGGAGGCCTCCCCTTCTTGGGATAGGGGTGCCCCTGGTTGGGATAGGGGGGTACCTTCTTGGGGTAGGGGTCCCCCTAGTTGGGGGAGGGGTGCCCCCACTTGGGATAGGGGTGCCCCTTCTTGGAGCAGGCCTCCCCCTTCATCGGGGAGGGGTGCCCCTGATTCGGGGAGGGGTCCCCCTGATTGGGGCCGGCCTCCCCCGGCGGCGTCCGCGGGCTTCGGATCCGGTCGACAGGTTTATGCGAATCTGCGACCCGACCTGCGTGAAACAGAATGGGGATGGCGCTAATTCCGTCCTCGAAGATCTCCGGGAGTAGACGTTGCGCTGTCGCCTGACGGACCTCTCGACATCCCGCTCCAACCCTCACCGCCCCTTCTCATACGGCTTCCCCAGCGCCCGCGGCGCCCGCGCGCGGCCGATGAAGCCGGCCAGCACGACGATCGTCAGGACGTAGGGGAGGATCTGGACGAGCTGGACGGGGATGGCGGCCACTCCTTGCATCTGGATGGAGAGGGCCTCGGCGCCGCCGAAGAGGAGGCAGGCGAGCATCGTGGGGACGGGCCTCCACTTGCCGAAGATGAGGGCGGCGAGGGCGATGAAACCGCGGCCTGCCGTCATGTTGCGCGCGAAGAGCGACGACTGGCCGGTCGAGAGATAGGCGCCGCCGACCGCCGCCAGGGCGCCCGAGAGGACGACGGCGACGGTGCGCACGAGGGCCACGTGGATCCCCGCCGTGTCCGCAGCCTCGGGGTTCTCGCCGACGGCGCGGAGACGGAGCCCGAAGCGGGTGCGGTCGAGGACGTAGGCGGTGATCGGCACCAGAGCGAAGGCGAGGAGGATGGGGAAGGTGGGGAGAAGCTCGCTCCGGGGGAGCTGCGGGGTGCCGCCGGTGGTATCGAAGAGAGCGCCGCAGAGGAGCGCCGGCAGGCCCAGGAAGAGGATGTTGATCGCCATGCCCGAGACCACCTGGTCGGCGCGGTAGCGGATGCAGGCTGCGGCGTGGACGAGGGCGACGGCGGCCCCCGCGAGGATCGCCGCGCCGAGGCCGATCCAGGGGTTGCCGGTGAAGTAGGTGACCGTGGCGGCGGTGAAGGCGCCGGCCAGCATGAGCCCTTCGAGCGCGATGTTGATCACCCCGGCGCGCTCGGAGAAGAGGCCGCCCAGGGCCGCCAGGAGGAGCGGCGTGGCGAGCCGGACGGTGGAGGCCAGGAGGCCGAGGTCGAGGACGCCCTTCATCGCCTCACGCCTCCATTCGCGGCTGCCGCGACCGGCGCTGCCGGCGAAAGGGGCCGCGGAAGAGCTCCTCGGCCGCCACGAAGAGGATGATCACCCCCTGCAGCACGAGGATGAGGTCGCGGGAGACGTGCGCGGTGAAGATGTCGACGAAGAGCCCGCCGCGCAGGAGGGCGCCGAAGAAGAGGGCGGCCAGGAGGACGCCGGCCGGGTGGTTGCGGCCGAGGAGCGCCACGGCGATGCCGGTGAAGCCGTAGCCGGTCGAGAAGCCGTCGTAGTAGCGGTAGCGGTAGCCGAGCACCTCGTTGATGCCCACCATCCCGGCGAGCCCGCCCGAGAGCGCCATGGCGACGACGATCTGCCGGCCGGTGGCGATGCCTCCGTACGCCGCCGCCGCGGGGCTCAGGCCGGTGGCGCGGATCTCGTAGCCCCACCGCGTCCTCCAGAGGAAGAGGTAGACGAGGACGCAGGCTGCCAGCGCCAGGAGGAAGGCGGCGTTCAGCGGGATGCGCTCGGGGAAGCCGGGCAGCAGCCGGCCGAGGCGGGCGATCCGCGCGTGCTCCCCGATCGGCGCCGTCTCGAGGATCGCGTCCCCCTCCTGCTTGGCGTGGTACTGCGTGAGATAGCTGGCGACCGCCACCGCCACGAAGTTGAGCAGGATCGTGGTGATCACCTCGTGCGCCCCGAAACGCGCCTTGAGCACTCCCGGCAGGGCCCCCCATGCCGCGCCGGTAAAGATGGCGGCGGCACCGGCCAGGGGGACGAGGAGCCAGGGGGAGAGGCCGGCGCAGGTGATGCCCACCCAGGCGGTGGCGAAGGCGGCGGCGTAGAGCTGCCCCTCGGCGCCGATGTTCAGGAGCCCGCAGCGGTAGGCGACCGCCACCGCGAGGCCGGTGAAAATGAGCGGCGTGGCGTAGAAGAGGGTGTAGCCGATGCCGTCCGGCCAGGAGAGGGCGCTGCCGATCAGCAGCTGGTAGGTCGCGATGGGATCGTCGCCGACCAGCGCTATGACGATGGCGCCGACGGCGAAGGCCGCGGCGACGGCGGCCAGGGGGAAGACGAGCTGGCGGAGGGCTTTCATGGACTCAGAGCCTGTTTTTCTCGGAGGCCGACCATCTTTCGCGGTTGCCGCGCGAGAACTTAGGGCCTGTCATCCCGAGAGGATGTGCCTTTCGGCCCAGGGGTAACAGCTTGGTCTCGGCAATTCTTCACACGCTCTCAGCCGCCTTTGTCGGCTCAAGCGGCCCGCTCGCCGCCGGTCATGTGGAGGCCGATCTCTTCGAGGGTCGCCCGCGCCGGATCGAGCTCGGCGGCGATCTTCCCCTGGCGGAGGACCAGCAGGCGGTCGGCGAGGGCTTTCACCTCCTCGAGCTCCGAGGAGACGAGGAGGATGGCGCAGCCGCGGTCCCGCAGCTCGACGAGCCGGCGATGGACGAGCTCGACGGCGCCGACGTCGATGCCGCGGGTCGGCCGGGCGACGAGGAGGAGCCGCGGCGGCAGGCCGACCTCGCGGGCGACGACGAGCTTCTGCTGGTTGCCGCCGGAAAGCGCCCGGGCGGGCAGGCGCGGAGCGGGCGGCCGCACGTCGAAGCCGGCGATCAGCTCCATTGCCCGCCGGCGGATCGCGGCGCGGTCGAGCCAGACGCCGCCCGGGCCGCGGACCGCCGGCCGGCGGTAGTGGTCGCCCAGGATGGAGTTCTCGGCGAGGTCGAAGTCGAGGACGAGCCCGCGCCGCTCGCGGTCCTCGGGGACGTGGGCGATCCCCCGCTCCCGCCGCGCCCGGGCCGGGAGGCGGGTGACGTCCTCGCCGAGGAGGACGATGGTGCCGGCGAGCGACCCCGGCGCGGCGAGGCCGGCCAGCGCCTCGACGAGCTCGGACTGGCCGTTGCCCTCGACGCCGGCGACGCCGACGA